>CAZIVH010000024.1:0-14258 GCA_964542965.1 uncultured Candidatus Peribacteria bacterium
TTCATAGTCTTCCATGAAAAAATATTTCCTGATTGTGCTATTGTTTGCTCTTATGCTTTTGTGATTAGGAAATTATTCTATGGGACAAGCTGCTAATTGTTCTGATTCAATTACATATTGTGATCCTGCTACTCAAGAATGTAATTGTAATGCTTATAATGCATGATCTTCAACATTTTGTAATTGTGTTGCTAAATCTGATAATAATTCACAAACTTCAACACCATGCACACAAGGTGATTTAGCTAATGATCCTAATGCTATCACTAGTTCCATTGGAATCTGATGTGTTTGTAAGGATTGATGGAAAAGGGTTGGTAAACAATGCAAAGACTGTAGTTTACCTGATGTTTGCTGCGGTGTAGAGCTCAATACCAACGTCCCTTTTATCGGGAAATGCCTTGAAGACGAACAATATGCAGAACAAGATCCGACAGTGGTCAGTCAAGAAAGAGCGTTTCCTGTGCTTATGGGAAGTCTGACTCAGATATTGGTTACTGTGATTTTGATCGTGTCGTTTGTCCTTATCGTGGTAGGAGGTATCATGATCGCTACAGGCAATCCTAAAGGAGGTAAGGATCTTCTTATGAAAGTCGTCATAGGTATCGCGCTTCTTGGAGCTTCCTGAGTTATCCTGCGTTTGATCAATCCTAACTTTTTCGGATAAAAAAGACGTAGAAAGTAGAAGGTGGAAGGTAGAAAGTAGAAAGCTGTAAAGATACTTTAGTTGTTAATGTATGTACATGCCGATACTTGAAAAAATAGATACACGACAAGAAGCTGTAGCATTAGCGCAAATGATATATATTCTCTGTAAAAATAATGACGAAATAAAACATGATTATTGACTTAGAGATCAACTACAAAGATCAGCAGTAAGTGTTGCGAGTAATATTGCAGAATGAAATGATAGAGAAACCAATAAAGAATTTGTTAGATTTCTTTATATTGCTAGAGGTAGCTGCTCTGAACTTAAAACTCAATTGTATATTATAAAATGATTGTGATATTTGTCGACAGAAGAATTTGATAATCTTATTTGAAAAAATATAAAAGTTCATAAAATGATTAATGGAATTATAAAATCAATTAAAAAACAGGATAAGGAAGTATAGGTATTATACCTATTACCTTCTACCTTCTACAAAAAAACGTTTTAGTTTTTTTAAAAATGCAATGGTCAATGTAAAGTTTAAAAATGGTTTCCTTATCGAAGGAAAGTTGTTGTTCGGTTTTGAACATGCTGATACCAAATACATCAATCTAGCTCTAGAACCTGGTAGCGATATGCGTTATGAAAAGCTCGATTATGCGTTAGTTGATTATCCTGGTGAATATGATATCCAAGGCATAGGTATCGAATGTTTTCTCGGTGCAAACAATAAACTCAACTATATCATTCATTTGGAAAATAAGACTATCGGTATCATCCAATCTGCTGATGTTTTGGATTTGGATGAAGTAGGCGAAGTGAATTATCGATTATATCAAGACGATAAGATAGCAAACAAAATGGATCAACTCGAACTTGAGTGAGAAAAACAAAAACTAGAAATACCTGCTGAATAAAATCAGCTAACAACTAACAGTGAATAACTAACAATGAATGATTTGTTCTTTTATAAACTATGGTAAATTATAATAGTCCATAAAAACACAAATTCCTTTACTGTTCACTGTTCACTATTCACTATTCACTAGTTTTGTTATGAATTTCGAACCGCTTTCATCGTATCTTAGACCTCAAAGCTTAGAGGAATTTGTCGGACAGTCGCATCTTGTGTGATCAGGCAAGCCGCTGAGCATTTTTTTGGAAACAGGAAAAGTCCCGTCTATGCTTTTTCGAGGACCACCCGGGTGCGGAAAGACTACGATAGCTCACATTATCTCTCAGACTTTGCGTGCGGATTTTTTCTATCTCTCTTGAGTGACGAGCAAGAAAGAGGATCTGCTCAAAATCGTCGATCAAGCAAAAACCAATTTTCAATACGGGAAATCCACCATCATATTTTTGGATGAAATCCATCGTCGGAATAAGGCTCAACAGGATACATTGTTGCCTTATGTAGAAAAATGAACCCTTATCTTGATTTGAGCTACGACGGAGAATCCTAGTTTCACCGTGAATAACGCGTTGCTCAGCAGATGTAGGGTATTTGTCTTTGAAAAGCTGTCAGAAGAAGAAATATTTTCCTTTATTAAAAAGAAATTTTCTCTGATCCTAAAAAAACATCCTGGATTGCAATTGACCGATGATCATATCCTTCTTATTTCCAAACTTTGAAATTGAGATCTCCGCAATGCATTGAATGTCTTGGAGTCAGCTATTTTCCTTGCAAAAGATGCTATCGTCACTGAACAAATTATCTTGCAGGCATGACAAAAAAGCATCTATTATGACAGGGACGGCGAGGAGCATTACAACATCATCTCCGCTATCCACAAATCGCTTCGTGACAGCGATGGCGATGCGGCTTGCTATTGGATCCAAAGAATGCTGATGTCCGGCGAGGATCCATTGTACCTTGCGAGGAGACTCTTGCGTTTCGCTTCCGAGGATATCTGACCTGCAGACAATAACGCTTTGCTCCTTGCCAATCAAGTTTATGACGCCGTTGCCAAAATAGGCAAACCTGAATGCGATGTCTTTTTGTTCCAGCTTGCTATCTATCTCGCGAAGGCCAAAAAAGACAATATCGCTTATCGTACTGCGCTCGCTACGAGAGCCGATGTAGAAAAATACGGCAATTTGCCTGTGCCGCTTCATCTGCGCAACGCTCCCACTAAACTTATGAAGGAATTGAACTATGGTACATGATACAAATACGCTCATGATTATCCTGATGCGAAAGTGGATCAGGAACATTTTCCTCCTGAACTCAAAGGTCGTACCTATCTAAACTAATAGATGGAATGGACTGATAGAGATGGGTTAGATGGAATAGAATCCAAACCGTCCATATCGGTCTATACCATCTTTTTTATTTTGTGTCTTTTTTTGTCTTTTTGTCAATTCATTCCTACTGATAAATCTTGTATTGTTCGGTCAAATGACTACTTTAGGAGCATTCTTTTAATTTTTTTACTTATCAAGAAAAATGGCATTCACAAAAAAAGTTACCAAAGCACCTGCAGTGATGGTCGAGACAAAGAAAATCTCTGCAAAAGATACCTGCGCTTGCGGTATGACCTGCTGCGGAAAGATCAAACATCTTTTGATGTTCATCCTCGTTATCCTCAACACTATCATGATCGGATGGATCCTTTGCAATCAAACAAAGATCGAATCTGAGAGAGTAGGAGGAAGAGCTAATTACAAGATGGTTCAACAAATCTACAAATCAGATGCATTCAAAACACAGCAAGCTCAACAAATCGAACAGGCATTACAGATGTATCAAGGAAATGGTCAGACAGCTCAGCAAGCAGTACCTACAACTACAACACCTACTGTTGATACTACAGCTCCTACAGTAGCACAATAATTTTATCTCGATAATTTTTTTGAAATGACTACAGAAAAAAAGAATGATCAAATGAAGTTGCTCGTTATAGCTCTTTTGGTCCTTAATGCGCTTCTCGGTATTTATATCGCATTCTTCAAACATGATGCGTACCGATTGGAGACATTGAAAGCTTGAGGAAGAAGCAATATGAACATGGCTACGCAATTATACAAGTCTGATATGTATATCCAACAACAGAAAACAACTTTGGAACAGATTTTGAATAGCATGAACCAAGCGGATGCTGGATTGCCTACGACTGATACAACAACGCCAGCTGCTGCTGACGCTACCGCTCCTGCAGAACTTCCTGCAGCGGAATAATTTTATTTTGTTACTCTTTTGTCCAAATGCATGAAGAAAAAAAATATGGGAACATGAAACTTATCTTTGTAGGAATATTGGTTCTCAACCTGCTTTTCAGTATTTACGTAGCGTTCTTTAAACACGATGCGCTTCGATTGGAGACGTTAAAGGTCGGAGGCAGAGAAAATATGAACATGGCTATGCAATTATACAAGTCTGATATGTATATCCAGCAACAGAAAACGACTTTGGAACAGATTCTCGCTTCTATGACTACCACTGATACCGCTGGTACGGATACTACCGCTACGGAAGATACGACTACCGCAGTTGCAGGTGATGCTGCTAAATTAGCTGCTATCGTTAATGATGGATATATCCTAGGAAAGAAGGATGCGAAGGTCACTATCGTAGAATATTCAGATCTTCTTTGTCCTTTCTGCAAAAGACATTATGAAGCTCAGACTATTGAAAATTTAGTCAAGAAATATCCTAATGACGTGAATATGATCTTTAGACAGATGCCATTGCCACAGCTTCATCCTACCGCTCCTATATGAGCTCAAGGCGCAGTGTGTGCAGGGAAACTCGGTGGATCAGAAAAATACTACGCATATCTTGCTGAAGCATTCAAAGCTAATGAATTCACTGAAGATAGTGTCGCTGAAATAGCTGTCGGTCTTGGTCTCAAGAAAACTGCGTTCAAAGAATGTCTTACCAGTGCAGAGACTATAGCTACCGTCAACGCTCAAGTACAAGAAGGTCAAGGATTTGGTATCAACGGAACTCCTGGTAATCTTGTCATAGATAATGTTAAGGGTACGTATGTCGTTGTCGCTGGAGCATATCCTACAGAAACATTCGAAACTGAAATCACTAAGATTCTCGGAAAATAACCATCACGTAATATATAAAAAGAACGGTCGCAAGGCCGTTTTTTTTATTTTACTTCTTTGGGGCTTTTCGTGCCCCAAACCCCACGACCAATATTTTTACCTTGATGCAAAAATATTGGATAAAAAGATCAAGCCGGATGCTGTACTCTGTGTAGATACTTCATATATACATGACCTACATCTCGCCTCCAACCCCGTAGAATTGCGGGGGCCCATTCCGGACTCGACCATGTACACCACTTCATCTTTGATCAAATTCCTATCTCGTGGCGAGCATCCGGCGTTGTGATGTGGTTGTTGGAATAATTGCTCAAATGCATTAATATTTCAATTATAAAAAAAATCCTCCGACTAATGCAGAGGACTTTTTTTTATTATTTATTTAGCTTTTCTTTCTGGATTTGGTATTGGATTTCTTCTATTTCTTTTTTCAGTTCGATCATCTCTTTCTTTTTCTTTCTCAAAAGTTCGGGATCCGTTCCATATGATGATAGACCTGGAATTAACGATCTGATAGTTTGCAACTCTTGTTCTTTGGTATGCAGGAGATCATGGAGATTTTCCTTTTTGTTGGGTATCAGTTCCTTGCTTTTTTCTTTCATCCCTATAGTGATGTTGATGATATTTTCGGTATAGTAATTGCCGAGTTCTTTTTCGTTTTCGAGGTATTCGATCGATGAGGTATTGATCAGTTTGGATATTGTCTTTTCCTGTTTCCTGAGGTATTGTAAAAATTCCAATGGTGCGAAGAAACAAACATCCACTTCTTCATGCTTTGCATATCCGCAATTTTTTTTCATGGCTAGGAATCTATCTATGATATCAGTGAATAGCTGTGTCTTATAATTTTTGCTGATGGTGCTGAATTGCTCTTTTTGTTCTTGATCCACTATGGGTCATGCTAATCATAGAAAATCCCGTATCTGTTGGGTGATGAATGGTGCGAATGGATATAAGAGTTGTAATATGCTTCCCAAACATCGAAGATTCACTTTGTTTCCGTTCTCCGTCTCTTGGTGTTTCTGTATCTCTAGATATTTGTCGCAGAGATCGTTTTTGATCATATGGATCATTTTCTCTTGGATTTCGCTCAACCTGTTTTTTTCTATCAGCTCTTCGTATTCTTTTTGGAGTTCTGTTGTCTTGTAGATAATCCATGATTCAAATTCGCTCAAGGTCGATTTTTTCTTTTCTAGATAGCTTGTAAGCTGCGCAAATTCAGATATTTTTTTTGCACCCTTTTTATCGTAAAGATGCTGTCCAATGAATCTGGATGCATTCCGGAGTTTAGTGATGAATTGCTCATATTCTTCTATCTCATGATCCGGATCTATAGCATAGAGCCTTGTACAGTCTGTTCCGTAGATCTTTGTCAGTTCTTTGAAATTGTTATTCTGTTTCTTGCTGATTTTCTTTTCTTCTTGGATGTTGCATTCGTTGAACAATATTTTTTCTTGTACGTTATATCCTATGATGATGGTCTTAAGGAATTCGAAGATCTTGTTTTCGTTGATGTGGAGTATTTTCTTCGGCTCTTTCTTGCTATCGTTGAACGCTTCCATCATTTTGATGAGGATAAGCGCATTTCCCAGTGTCTCTTCTATCTTCTCTTTTTGTTGGATCAATCATTCGTCGTTGGCTATAAGGTCTATATCGAGACTGTAGAATCCTTTTCTCTTGCTCGATAGAGCAACGGATTTTTCCAAAAACTCTGTCAGTGCTATGGAGAACTTTTCGAAATGATTTATCCCTTTCTCCTTTTCGGTATATTCTATCATCTTTTTCAAATCATTCAATTCCTTGCTGTATCCTCTCGGCAATGTTTCGCTGAACAATTCGATATATGTTTCCAATGTCGTCTGTTCGCCTGTGCGACTCGTACTTAAGAGAACGTCTATACATTCTTCGATGCTAAAATGCTGTCTTAAACGTTTGTCTACGACTAGGTTGAAGATGATGAGCGAAAGAACGGTGAGTTTGTTCTTTGTCTTTTTGGCGGGAAGGTTCAGAAGCTCGTTATCGGAGATGAAGAAATTTTTTCCTTCCTTGTTTTTCCGCAAAGGCAAACAATATCATTTGGAATCCTCTTTGGTCACTGGCCGATATTCCATCGTCTCGAGCGTGGTAGTGATCTGTTCGCTGTATTCGTTAGGTATGATGGTGAGTTTTCATTCTTGGATAGCTGTCTGTATCTTGTTTGTTTCCTTGTCTATTTTGATGAAAAGCTGATTGCAGAGGAGTGGTCGTGCTCTTTCTCAGGTCTTTCTATGGATCGCTATTTCTGCCTCTATCTGTTTGCTGGATTCCAAGTTGTGGATGTCGTCAAGGTTCTTTACGATATTTTTTACAAACTCTTTCGCTTCTTTTCCGCAAAAATCACCTGCACATTTTGTGAAGCATCATTTCTTGTCTATAGCGAACTTATCTATCTTGAGCCCATGTTTTTGTGCGATCATCAGTGATTTTTCGTCATGGGCCGGCGTGACTCTCACGATTCCGGTACCTTTCATCGGATCTACGGATTCGTCCGCTATGATGGGTATGGTCTTGTTTATGATAGGTATGATCACTTTGTTTTTTAGGAGCTTCTTGTATCTCTTGTCGTCTGGATTGACCGCTAATGCTACGTCTGCAAAGATGGTTTCAGGCCATAACGTCGGTACGATCAGCGAGATGTTTTTGGTGTCTACGAAATATCTTATGTTGTATTGCTTTACGGTCGTTTTTTTTCGCTGAAGTTCGTCTGTCCCTAATGTTTTCTGTTCGTTGAGGCTTCGGTAATTGATAGAACAATCTTCATAGATATGCCCTTCTTGGACGAGTTCTACGAAGAGGTTCCTGACGAAATTGGTATTCCTTTCCGAATAGACGACATTATCCGTATCTATACCAAAAAATATCCCTGCTTTGACCAGGATGTTCTCGAAATTTTCTGTCTTGAAGTTTTTTTGTTCTGTATCGAAAATAGGGAGGAGCTTCGCTTTTGTCCCTCTCATGGTCTGATAGGTTGCGATTACGCTCTCATGGATGATGTCGCTTATGGACGTGAGAGAGGTCTCTTTTGCTATGCTTATCGGCATCTGTGTAATGACCGTTTCCCGTTTTGTGCCTTTCTTGCTGCTGAAGAGTTTCTGGAAATAGTTTTTTTTGAGAAACTCCGATTCTATGGAAAAATGATTATATTTTTTTTTGATTTCTGACATACTTCAATGACTAAACGAATAAACGAATAAGCGACCAAACGATCATTTTTATCTCTTGCTTGTTTAATTTTTTGAGAATCCGTAGAGTTTGTAAATCGTATATCCGAAGAGACTGATCAAGATGATAAGCATGATATTCTCTGCCGGACCTACGACAATCTTCTTGGTGCTGTCTATCTTGATATTGGTTCCGTCTTTGCAGACCGCTTCCACGATGTAGTATGCGTATTTATATTTTTTGGATGCCGGATTCGGATTGAAAGGATATTCGAACATCGTTCCTGTCGTCTCTCCGATCTTCTGCATCTGACTGGATTCTATCATATCAAAATCAGATCTGTAGATGATATACTTCTCTACGTTGGCGACTCCGCTCCGTATCAGATAGAATTTGTCTCCGATCTGTCCTGTACTGATCTTGATGCCGACGACTATGCAGCTTATTGCATCGCCCGCTTTCACTTCGGTGATTTCTGAAGCGGTTCATGATGGTGTGCCGTTTTCATCGAGCGGCGTTATCTGGAAATAGTATGTCTGTCCTACGGTCAGGTTCTCAATCATTATTTCGTTCGTCTTTACGACAACCGACATATCCAATGCATTTTTGCTGGTTCCGTATTCTATTTTGTATTGTGGAATCGTCCCTATAGGCTCTCGAGTTACATTCAATTTGCTTTTGTCGATGCTATCAGAATACATCCTGATTTTCCCTATCGCTACTCCTTCCTCGACCATGATGGTAGCTACTCCTGTGTATGATTTCGCTTGTCCGAGGACGATAAGATCCACATCTGTCTGTATGGTACCTTTGGTATCCATGACCACTTCCTTGGTAAAGTTTCCTGCACTTGATTTGTCCATCGGAATCGATTTTCCATCGCTCAATTTGAGCTGAGCGGACGTCACGCTTTCGCTTGTGGTGACGGTAAATTTCACTTTGCTTCATTGTTTTATCGTTCCTGTGGGCTCTATCTTGATACCGTTGAATACTCCGTCCTTGATGGGTTCGTATCTGAATGTAATGACTTGTGATTCTCCTATCACTTCGTTGGTTGCGTTGAGTATCTTGATCTGCAATATATTGTCGCCTTCCTGTATTCCGCTGACATATGCGCTGATATCTCCATTTGCCGTACTCATGCCTTGAGCTACGGAAATATTGTTTACAAAAATTTGGTAAGGAGCGTTGGGTAACGTAGGTGCGCTTGCCATGACGTTGGCGACATTATTTTTTTCTATCCCTCCCGCTATAGGTGAGATGATAGTGATTGCGTCCGCTGCTGTATGCGTCTCTGTAGATCCTACGATTACGGTCTTTTTTCCTACTATCGTGTCGTTGATGATATCCGATACCTTGATGGTGAATGTTCATGATTTCTTTATGGATAATCATTTGGAGAAAAGTTTCACTCCTTGATCTTCCGGCAAGAACGTATACAGGCCATCGCTTGGGACTGTATAGTCAGCGGTATCTACAATACCTTCTATCTCTATGAATACATCCCCTTGGTAGTCCTTGATGATATCGCCGTTGATGTTTGTCGCCTTTATCGTGAGATCTACCGCCTCATTGACTTCGAATGAGCTTGGCACCACCTCTACGATGAATGCATCCGGATCGGCAGCTTCAGCCTTATTCATCACGAATCCTGCTCCGATCAATCCCATCGCCAATATTCCTGCTATGAGTGTCTTGCGTGAAAAAATCATTTTGTCTATACGATGAAAGATAAATATTATTTTGAATGCTCGGTTATCTCATTGAGTGATCCGATGGAGAGTCATTTCCCATCAACCACCGCTTCAGTCAGGATGATGTCTTCCTTATCTCCCGTGAACGGAAGCATGATAAGGCTTTGCGCTTTATCCATTCCCTGATTCGGCAATGATTGTATGGTGATGGTCTCTTGATCGGGAAGATTGAATGTCCGTAGTCCTTGTCCGGTGATAGATGCAGGATCTATGATTATTGTATCTTTGTCAAAACTTATGGTGAAATTTATGTTTGCAGGCATTTCCATTTTTTCTGCTATGAAGATATCAACGTATCCGCTATTGGTCTTGTAAGCGATATCCCATCATTTTTCTACGATGAATTCCTGCTCTTGCAAAGAGAGTATGCTTGCCGTGAACATATTTGGATTGTTCACTACATAAAAAATTCATGACGCTAATATGGCTGCTCCAAGCAGGGTCATGCTATTTTTCCTCATCATCAACAATATCCTTTTCGTCATATAAAAACGATAAAACGTTAAAACAATGAAACGACAAAATGTTGCTACTTAGTAGGTATGGTTTTGAGGGTGAAAATCAACTCTATTTAGTAGAAGGTTGAAGGTAGAAGGTAGAAAATAAAACCGTTTTACAAAGCCAAAAATTTGAGCAATCCGTGAACGAGGAATACTGGCCGGACAAATGCTTTCAAAAGTCCAAGGACGCCTATTCGGAAACCAGTTGCTGTTCCGATAAAATAGATAGCCGCTCAGACCATTCCGAAGAAATAGAGCGCTCCTGCAGAACCTCCTTTCTTGTGAAATTGTTTTTTGTTGCAACATTCTGTCATCATTACTTCAGGAACGTTTGCAGTGAAGTTCGCAGTGACTTTCGCAGTCTTTTTTGCTGGTGTTTTTTTTGTTGGCATGGGATATGATAAAGAATTAAAAATGGAGAATTGAAAATGGAGAATTGAAAATGGAAAGATGGAGAATGGAAAGATGGAGAATGGAAAGATGGAGAATGGAAACTATTCTGAATAATTAAACGATAGGGTATTGTATTCTTCGGTATCGTATACGCAAACTCATTTTTCATCCCAAAGGACAAATTCTTTTATCCCTGCATCCAGAGCCATCTTGCTGCAAATAGTACAGTAAGGTTTCCCTGCGGGTGTTGGCTTTCCGTTGTTGTCTATACGGACGAAATATAATCTCGAACCGATGATTTTGTCCGGTGCATCTATCAGTGCGTTCATGATTGCTCTTTGCTCTGCGTGGACGCAACAGGTTTTGTCGGTCACTTTTTTGTCGTAATTGTTCTTATCATTCTTGCATCTTCTCTGGCTTTCCAAATGCCCTGGAGGACTGTTGAATCCTGTCCCGATAATTTCATCGTTTTCTACAATCACGCAGCCACAACGAGCACGTTCACAGGTAGCTTGCAACGCAATCTCTGCTGCTTGATTGATATATTCGAGTGCTTGTTGTTCTTCTGGGCCGGTGAGGAGTTTCATACATATTTCTTTAACAATAAATCATCTAAGTATATTACTTAGATGGATTCCTTTTACAATAAAAAAATACGCTATGTGCCAGGCGCAGTGGAGCGAAGCGGAACGCGGGCGGGCTATTAAAAAAATAACGTTCGCTGCTAGTCCGAAGTGCCGACCTCCGTTAAGTTTTGATATGGAGGCATGTAGGATAGCAGCTGTTAGATGACCGAATTTAAATGAGGCCTGAGTCAGAAAATCCTAGCTTTAAAACTTCTATAATTTCTGACTCCTTTCATTTAGGCTTATTTCTTAAATAGACATTATCTTTGTCTAAAAATAATCTTCTTATATAATTAGTTAATTCAGAACTACTATTTAATCTTTGTAATATATTATCAAGCTGATCATCAGAATATACATTATTTGTTTCAAAAATTGTAAGATGAGGTATTTGTAAGGAATATCAAAATTTTCTAATATGTTCAAAAAATATATCTCATCATTCTATATTTAGATAAAATATTCTTTTTCAATTTTTGTTGCTCATAAAACTTTCAAAATTTCATATTGTTATATTTTTGATGCTATTGACGATATCTTGATTCATGTTTGTTTGTATGTCTTTCAATCTTTTAATAGCATTTTCTAGTTTAGTTATTCACATGAAATCAAGAGTTATATGTGGATTGTTTGTAAACTCTATATCTGTGTCCTGAATTATAGATGTTATTGTTTTTTTGATGTTATCAAAAATTTTTTCTGATGTTTCAGGTATTTCTAAGGTGATATATCATTTTGAAAGTTCCATATAGAAGATTATGACTAAATAAGGATTTTCTGATTTCCTCTAACGTATCGCACTCGTCTGACGTACTTTGTGTGTCAGATAGTGCGAGTTAGATGACCGACCACGGATTTATTCCGGGTGAGGGTATGTATTCCCAACTTGGATTTTCCTTATTTTCAAAGATGAAGAAGTCCCTAAATTAAAAAAATCTAAAACAGATCTTATATATCAAAAAATAAGTATATAACAATTCTTTTTATTAAAAGGATAAAATTGCTTTTGGTTTTCCTATTTGTTGCTATAAACATCAAAAAAATGAGGTAAATTACTACCTCCTATTTTAATCAGAATTGAGTTTTATCAGTTAAAAAAAATAAAAAAATCTTGAAAAATAAAAAAAAATAATTATTATAGCACTAGCATAATTTTAGTGCTACTTTTATTTCTTAACCAATTATCAAAATGTTTAAAGGAAAGGTGTATGTTTACAAAAACATCAATTGAAAAGAGGAAAAAATCGAAAGAGAATTCGATAATCCTCAAGAATTCCAATCATTTGCTAAAACCAATAATATTTGGTGATTGGAAAGATTTACTAATACACTAACATCTCCAATGTTATGATTGTGAGAATGGGCAAATTTACAGAATTATTTTGATAATCTCATTGATAGGAGATTATGATTAAATTACAATTGAGATGGTGAAGATCAAGATAATTATGTTGAATGAAGCCTTGTTGATCTTAATAAGTATGAACAAGAATTAGAAAAAATTGAGTATCAAAGACAACACAAAGATGAGAATTTGAAGTCATTAAAAAACAGTCTTCATAAACTTAAAGAGTATAAAAAAAGATTTAAAGATGAATGAAGAGAAGATATGATTGAAAATATCGACTCTGACATTAAAAAAGTTGAAGAAGAAATCGCTAAATTGGATAAATAATCTTTTTGGTTAAGAGGTAGATCTTTTTTTACCTCCCTTTTTAGTTGGTTAAAAAATAAAAAAATGGAACATTCTCATTCAGAAAAAACCTTAGAAAATACTATTAAGAACAGTGGTTTCTTTGTTAAAAGGAATTTTGAAAGAGTACATAAATATCTTTGATTTAGTTGATGGATAATTTTGGGACTTATTATTTTCATAATTTTTCTTATTGCTCATTATCAAAACAAAATAGCCAATATTGAATCTCCTAGATTTATTTACTATCAAAATCCTTACAGAATAAACTATCGTACAAGTATTTTTGATGATTTTGATAAATATTTTGATAGACAAAATAAATATTTCAATGATCTTTTTGAAGAACAAGAGAAATCTATTAAAAAATATTGGAATTTTTTTGATTCAAATAAGTCAACAATAGATGTATCAGATAAGTCTCAACAAACATATCAAAAATATTATTTAAATGATGGAAAAGTTTATTCATATAAGATAAATTACAATAATTGAGTTGTGAATTGAAATCTCATGATAGATGATGTTACTAAAAAAGATATTTTAATGAAAAAAATAGAAGAACTGTGACTTGATTTATCAGGTTCAGATTCAAATGTTATTTTTTCCTGAAAAATTGATAATATAAATTCTTTAGTAAGTATCTTAGATTAGGAATTTTATTTATCAAAAGGATCAGTACACATGAAAAGAAAAGTAAAGGTTGATAAAAATCTTATCAAAAAAATGCTTAATATACCACAAAAGAAACTAGATAAAGAGCTCATAGAGCTGATGTTAAAGAACATTGTTAATCGAGTTGAAAAAGAACATTTATATAGTGAATCATCATGAGTTGTTGAAGAATATAATCAACTTCAACACTCTTTAGATGCTCTTTATTCTTTTATTTATACCCCTCATCAATCTAATTTATCTTCGAAAGATGCACAAGTGTTTGCATCATATGCAGTTCAACAATCGAAAAAGTTAAAAGATATCGTAAATATACTTGCTGATAATAAAATACAAATCTCTAACCAAAGAAAAACTCTTCAAAATCTTCCTTTGATTCCAACTTCTTAATATTCTGTTTTGGAAGATGGGTTTTTCTTATCTTTTTTGGGTCTTCCAAATATTGTATCTCTTCCAATAACCCAAAAAACTGGCAAGCTGTCATATTGAGTACTGCTTCCAGTTCTTGGTGGTAGTATTTGATAAACAGGGCTATCAAGGAGATGAAGCTTGCTGTTTGGTTAGATCATTTTCAAGTTCACAAAATATTTTTTTTAGCTGCTTTGGTTAATGTCTTAATTTTTTAAAAAAATTAAACTAAAATAAAAAAGAGGTTTCTTCATCTAAGTATTTAAATTAATCCAAATGGGGATATATCATCTAACGTTT
>CAZIVH010000025.1:0-13183 GCA_964542965.1 uncultured Candidatus Peribacteria bacterium
TTTCACAATGATGGTTTCTCTTGGGGTAAGTGTGGAAAGCGCTCTAGTTATTTCTATCTGTAAGGATTCCTTGTTGAGATGGGAATCGGGATCGTCAAAATCATTGCTTTCTAAGAGATCCATCAATGTCCCTGCGTTTTGATCTCCATTTTCTATGGGCTTGTCGAGAGACGTTACTCTTGTTTGTGCTCCAAGAGCGTCTTTTACAATGTCTTCCGTCAGTTCTAATACATCTGCTAGCTCTTTAGCGGTTGGCTCTCTGTTGTAGATTTGTTCTAGCTGGGATGCTGCTTTTCCTACCTTATTCATTTGAGTGACCTTATTGAGCGGTAATCTAACAATCCTAGAATGCTCTCCCAAAGCCTGGAGAATCGATTGTCTGATCCATCGGACAGCATAGGAGATGAATTTGAAACCTTTTGTTTCATCGAATCTTTGAGCTGCCTTGATGAGTCAGATATTCCCGTCATTGATCAAATCAGGAAGAGGAACTCATTGGTTTTGATGCTGTTTGGCTACGGACACAACAAACCTTAAATTAGCTTTGGTGAGTTTTTCCAAAGCTGCTGAGTCTCCGAGCCTTATTCTTTGCGCGAGTTCTACCTCTTCTTCAGAGGTGATGAGTGGTTCATGAGAAATTTCCGCTAGATATTTATCTATGGATTGGCTGTCACGTTGGGTGATCGATTTGGTGATTTTAAGCTGTCTCATTATTGATAGGGAAAATAAAACCTGCTTAATGTAGATATTTAAATATAAATGTCAATACATACTATAGTCGTAACTTCGGGAATATTCTCTTCAACCGGTATTTCGCATTGAAAAACTTACATAAAAACATACCTTGAACGTATATCATTATACAGTATATGTATATCGTTTTTATCGCTAATATTGGATTTTGTCTAGAAGAAAAAAGAGTGTAATCCTAAATAAATACAGACTAGGAATAAGTATGACGGTATTGGGGTCATTGTTTTTCTTTTCCTTGTATTTTGCTGAATGATCTCCGGTATTGATGTTTCTGAGAACTTATGCCAGTATCGTGTTTGGCGAGGTTGGACTCTATGTATTTTTTGCCTTATGCTTTGTGGTGGGGATCATTATCATGGCAAAAGGATATCTTATGAAATTGCTGATCAGGCAGTTTATGGTGATCATCGTCATTATTTCTGCGGTAATAAATTTCCCTATTATCGATGGTGATGTCACAAGATATGAAAAACTATGATGATATATTTCACGACCGGTGATCGCATTGCTGCAAGTGATGTTCGGTCACAAAGCTATTGCGACCAAGGCATTTATCATCATCTTGCTGATTCTCGCTATCGCGCGGATATTGTATTCGTTCAATTTCTCATTGCCAAAGATAAATTTACAGATCGACAAGGCACCTAAGAAAAAAGTAGAAGGTAGAAAGTCGAAGGTAGAAGCAGATGATGATGAAGAAGAGGAGGAAGAAGAAGAGAAACCAAACTTTGGACAACCAGTTTCCCGCTCACTCATCAAATCGTTGATCAAAGATAAACTGGAACGCAAGATCGAAGAGAAAGAAAAAGCCAAAGAAAAGAAGATTAGGCCAACGATAAACTTCTCAGCTGAGAAGCCTACGTTCAATACAACTATTCTGGAGACGAGTCCTGATCAGACGATCACTATCGACGAAACATTCTTGATGGAAAAAGCGAAAGCGTTGCAGAATAAATTGATGGAATTCAATGTGCCGATCATGATCGAGGGATTTGATATCGGGCCTTCCATCGTGCAAATCAGGATCAAACCTGATGAAGGAATAAGATTGTCTACGATCGAAAGCCTCTCCAACGATATCTCTTTGTCGTTGAAATCCAAATCCGTGAGAATAGTTGCGCCTATCCCAGGAACCGATTGTGTCGGTATCCAATTGCCAAATCCAAAACCGATAATGGTGCGTCTCGGAGATGTTTTTGGAACGACGGAATTTATCAACGAAATGAAAAAATCCGATAATAATCTCGCGCTTGGAAAAGCGATTGATGGAACGGTGATTATCAAGACGCTAGAGTCTATGCCGCATTTGCTCGTAGCAGGAGCGACAGGTTCAGGAAAATCCGTCGGTGTGAACGATTTCATTCTCTCATTGATGCATCAAAATACTCCTTCTGAACTCAAATTTCTGATGGTCGATCCGAAACAAGTAGAATTGGAATTGTATGCAGGACTTCCTTATCTCTTGGCGCCGATTGTCTTCGAGCCGGAGAAAGCCTTGAAATTATTGAAGCGAACAGAGCACGAAATGGAGAGGAGATACGGAGTGTTGAGAGAAGCAAGAGTGAAGAATATAGATGAATACAACAAAAAAGGTCCAGCAGAAAAAATGTTCCGTATTGTCTTTGTTGTTGATGAGTTAGCATCCATGATGCTTTCCAAAGCGAAGAGAGATGTGGAAGCATGTATTACGCATATTTCAGCGAAGGCCCGTGCAGTGGGAATCCATCTCATCATCGCAACACAAAGACCATCCGTCGATGTTATCACGTGATTGATTAAGGCTAATATGCCGACAAGAATAGCGTTTGGTACGGTTTCAGAAATTGACAGTAGGACGATCTTAGGAAGAAAATGAGCAGAAACTTTGCTTGGAAAATGAGATATGCTCTATATGGATCCGTCCACCAAAGCGCCTACGAGAATCCAAGCGCCATTCGTTTCCACGGAAGAGATCGAAAAGGTGGTTATGACGCTCAAGACCAAATATATGGGAGGATTGACGGAAGAGGATATTTACAATCAAGAAATAGTGAACCTTTTGGAAAATAAATTGGAAGCCGGAGAACAGCTCTTTTCTAGCGGCGGAGACAATGATGATGAGCTTGTAGAACAAGCTATCCAGGTCATTTCCCAGACGAGAAAAGCTTCAGCGACATTATTGCAGAGAAAGCTTGGCGTAGGATTCGCACGTGCCGCAAGGATCATGGATATCTTGGAAGAAAGAGGCGTTATCGGACCACAAGACGGAGCTAAACCGAGAGATATATTCATTTAATTTTTTTTACTCTATCCCTACCCCTTCCTCTAAAATAAAGGAAGGGAACAGGTCCTCTCTATTTTAGAGAGGATATAGGAGAGTAAAATAACCATATCATAAAATAAAAAAATGACAAGTAAATCTAGCTAGCAATGGCTAGGTTTTTTGTGTTTACGGAAAGAGCGGATATACTTATGCTACTATATTACCTCAAAGGAAATATTTATCATGATATCTTATGCCAATGGTTTTTGTCAGCAGATCCATGTTAGTTAAACATCCCGATCGTATACGCACTACAGTGAAATATCTTACGATGTTTTTTTTGTGAATGTCCTGTGTGTTGTTCGGAGTCAAAGCATTTACTATCGCGCCTATAGCGCCCAATGCCGTGATTTTCATCAAGTCCATTTTCCTGACCAAGAGCGGAACGAATATGTCGACAACAGGAATATATTTGGAGTGATCAGGAGGACATGCATGGTTCCAATGAAGTGTGACGATAGCGAGCATAACGGGAGCTACTGTTCTCTGAACTGATGCTAATGGAAAAATAATCAATTCCGCTGCAGGCGGAGGCGGACTATGAGAAAGTTTATGGAAAACAGGTACAAACAATATTCTTATGCCGAAACAAATTGATGAGGTGAAATTTCAGGTAGGAAGCTGATCTGTGGCTAGTTGAGCACATGCTATCAGTATGGGTGAAAATAATCTCGTGGATGAAAATTCTGCACACTCCAATATCGTGTGATGACAAAATAATGCTATCCAAAATAGCGATAACTCTCTGATCTGATGAGGAAGTGGAAACCAGATTATTGATGCAAATATAAATATATAAAATTTATTCATTTATACTTTAGTAATGTCCGCACTTCTCTTATTAGCATATTCTATTATCGTATGAGGACTCGGTAACATCATCCATGGTGGAGCTGATGTGATCGTATGATGAAGCAGTAATGCTATCACATGATATCATTCCACGATAGTCGGAGGAAAAGGGAATATCGTAGATACGTCAGATGGTGTATTTATCTGATGATGAGAGGAAAATGATGTAAGATGATCATCTGATCATTCCAATATCGTATGAGGATGATTGAATAGTATAGGTTGATCTACCTATAGTTTGGTCTGATGATGAAATGGTAATGATGTTATATGAGGTTCAAATGCTTCAAGCATTGTATGATGAAAGGATAATAAGATAAGTGTAATGAACTTCTGATTTATCTGATGAGGACAGGAGAATCGTATAGAACCCTCAGGAGAGACTACCATATCGCATTCAGTGATCTGATGATGACAAAAAAATCTTATACAGAATAGTCGTTCTATTATCGGAGGATGAGCAGGACATTTGATAAACGGTGAATATTCAGCTATCGTATGATGATGATTGGAATGAGAACTGCGTTGAACGTTCTATGGTAATACCATCAATGGTAATATGTGATTTATCGGTTGATGAGCGAGAAATATCATAAATCAACCAGGCGCAAATAATTATTCTACTATTGCAGGTGGAAGTTTAAATTCTATACAAGGGAATAAATATTACGATAGTATCGTGGGATGATATAGAAACAGCATTACCGGAGGATATTCGTTTGTTGGGTGATGAAGCGGGAATCGTATAGATTGTATAAATGATAAATGAGAGATTTTTGATTGTCGATCGAGCATTGTCTGATGAAGCGATAATAGTACGTATAATAGCAAATATCAATTTATCTGATGAGGGAAAAATAATGTGGTAAATGAGTCTATATATTCAAGTAGTATATGAGGTGCTTGAAATAGTATGAGTTTCTCAAGGTATGGATCTATCCTTTGATGAAACGGTAATATGATGTCAGGATCAAATTATGTATTTAATTCAATAATAGTGTGATGAAGTCAAAATCAGATTTACGCATCGAGCAACAATATTTATAATAGTTTAGTTGCAGGGACTGGTGCTGTAGCCGGTCATTCACATACATTCGTGTGGAATAGTGACCCAGCTAATACATTTACATCATTTAAACCATATACGGTAATTATAAATGCGCCCTTTTCTACAACACAAAAATTGGATATAATGACGGGTTGAGTAGGTATAAATACCAATGATCCCCATGCGGCGTTGGATGTAAATGGAATGATTAGAACAAGACGTTTAATTGGTACTCGTCCTGATTGTATGGTCGATATTGAATGAACGATATATTTTGATGGTAATGATCATAGGTTCTATGGTTGTGATGGTTCTGCTTGGGTAGCATTAAATTAATTTTTATAAAACAATATTACATCACAAAAACAAAAAATAGCAAGTAAAACTAGTCGTTAATGGCTAGTTTTTTTGTTTTTCTTGGTATCGGGAGTATAATTAGACTTAGAGGACGGATTAGACCGATAGAGATAGATTAGAACCTATCCCATCCAATCCATCCATACCATCTAATTATTATTTATCATTTCAATAGTCAAAAATGAGCTTCACAAGCAAAAACCTACACAAATCATCCAGAGGTGGATTGAACGTTCTCAAATGAGCAACGCTCTTCTTTCTCGGTATGTCTTGCGTACTGTTTCTGACAAGAGCATATCTAATCATCCAGCCTTCGGCAGCAAATACACAGACTGTATTTGAAAAATTGATTCTCACGCTCGGCGGTGATCCTACAGCTCCTACAGGAGTAGTGCTCAATGGCGCAAGCGGTGATGCATATTTCGCTGGTAAGGTAGGAGTAGGGATAGAAAATCCAAATCATACATTAGAAATAGTAGGAGATGTAAAAATTAATGATAGAATATATTCTGATAATGATAATACATATATAGATTTTGGACAAGCATGACCGCTCCATAAATTTGAAGTAGGTTTGTCCGGAGATACTTTCTTGAACATCTTTAGATATCCAAGTAGTAGTGTATTTATTATTGATCCTAATGATTTATGAATGAAGGTTTGAATAGGAACAAGTAGTCCAACAGAAAAATTACATATAAATGGTAATGTTGTTGTAGATTCTATAAGTCAAACAAACAAATTATTGTTGTGATTATGATATTCACAAATATCAAATCCTTCAGAAATATACAGTGACACTGATTTATATATAAAATGACCAATAAGAAATAATGTGACTGGTCGTAGTGTATATATACAGTGATGATCAACTGGTACTTCATATGGTAAGGTTATTTTGGCAGATGAATGAGGTAATGTCGTAGTAGGTTGACCTACACCAAGCGGTATTGGCGAAGGGAAATTCAATATATACAATTGAAATTTGTTAATGGCTTCAGATAATGCACCAACATGACTTTGAGCTTTAGTATTTAATAATGATATTGGATATAATAGTATTCAATGAGTTTATGCAGAGTTGCCTACTTGGGGTGTAAATTGGATCATATGACCAAACAAAGATTTACCAGGATGAACATGATGATTAGCTATAGCTACTGATAATGCTACTCCTATAAACTTCTATACAAATGGAGCTAAAAGAATGACCATAACAAGTGCTGGTAATGTAGGAATAGGAACAACAGGTCCAACAGAGAAGCTTGAAGTAAGTGGTCGTGGTAAGTTTTGAACTAATCTACAGACATATTCAGATACATATAATGGAATCATACAGTCTGATGAAAATCTTAAATTTAACACAAATGGAGCTAATGTTAGAATGGTTATAGATTCTAGTTGAGATGTTTGATTAAATGTTGCTGATCCAACAGCAAAATTAGATGTTTTGGGAAATGTTAAAATTCTATCAAGTATGACATGATCAGAATATACTTCATGAACTGTTTGGTATTTTCCTCAATGAGTACAAACATGATTATTAAATACATGACGAAATGGGGATTCTATTTGGTATGTAACATGTTTTAATGTTCAAGATGTCCCTGCAACGGGATTAACTATTTTGCGAGGTATGACTTGATGAAATATTAATGTTATGGATATTATATGAATTTGGCCTGACATAACAATAATAAGTCATGCATATTTTATGTTACCATTGGTTGTGAATTCAACGTTAACATATCATCTCAAAGCGTGAGAAACTTTTGCTGTGATGACTACTGCATGTAAGGATTGACTAAATGTGTTTAAGCAAGAATACGGTAAGCAAATAAATTATTCTGCATGATGATGAGGTTGATTACCTTCAGTATTAACAGATATTATACATGTAACAGCTGAAGGTGAAGCTCAAGTAACTCGTTAAATCGTTATGTTGACTTTTGATAAGATTTGTATAAATATTTTTGCAGCCCAAAATAAAATTAACGTAAACAAAATGGAGGATCATTAATATGAGAAAAATTTTTACTATTGCTTTGTTTTTGCTGAGCTTATCGCTTTCGGCAAGTCACGTACATCTGTCCCTGACGGGAGTCACAAGTGGAAGTCATTTCTACTATTGTACAACGATTGATAGTATCATTGTATATAAACCTGCAGGTGGTGGTATATCTGATTGGTATGGCCCAGCTGGTGCTCAATATATAGCTGTTGATAGTGTGATAGTTACACAATCAACACAAGGATATTGGACTTGTCAGTATGGCCCTACGAGCATTACCGAGTTCTACATCGACTTCGTGTCTATCGCACCCACTGAACCTTGGACGGTTGCTGACACTACCAAATGCACAGAGTCGTCTGTTATCCTCAAAGGACAGACAACGAATCAGCCAGACTTTGTCTATGCCTGGAATACGGGTTCGACAGCGTCGCAGATCAGCGTTGTTACTCCTGGGACTTACTATGTCACCGTCACTGGTGCGTGTGGTACCGTGAGCGATCAGATCAATGTACTCAATCATCCTGTGCCTACACCTAACCTCGGACCTGATGTTGTAAGCTGTGATGGCAATACCGTGACGCTCGATCCTGGCACATTCGTTGGATATGCTTGGAGCACAAGTGTTGCTACGCCGACTATCGACGTGACGACAGATGGAACCTATCGGGTTACTATCACAGATGGCAACGGCTGTCATGCAAGCGATACGATTGATGTTTCTTTTGTTATCAATGATGGTGAAGAGATTTTTATCATGACTATCGATACGATAACAGGGAACAACAAAGTAGTTTGGGAAACATTGGGAACTACAGATGTTACAACGGTGATTTATCGTGAGGTAAGCACCAATGTATATGATTCTATCGGCTCAGCTCCGTATGCTACAGGAGAGTGGACGGATAACGTCAACTCAACTAATCAGACATGGCGCTACAAAATCAGCACTATCGACACCTGCGGCAATGAATCGCCGTTATCCTTCTATCATCAGACGATAAGTACGGCTACCGTTCCTCTCGTTCCGAGTGGATACAGAGTGGAATGGACGGAATATATTGTAGAAGGATCCAAAGGCGGGAATAAGAGTGTAAACAATTATTTTGTGTTTGCTGTCGATGGATTGGGACTCAACTGGGTTCCTAATCAGATTGCTGCTGTTTCCGGTAGTGTCACTAGCTACAATTTGCCTTCTATTACAGACTCTATGTTTGTAGTCGGAGCAGATCTTGGTGCAAAGAGTCTTACCAATGGATTAGCACTATCAAACGTTGTTGATAATCCATTGATCAGCTCTGTTCCTTCGCTTGTAGCTGCACAGCAGATTCCTATTTATCCCAACCCGAGCACAGGTAGCTTTACCGTATCGGGCGAGGGAATTATGTCCATTTACAATGTTATCGGTGAGTGTATCTCTACCGAAACAATCTATGGCACAACAACAGTTCACCTCAATAGCGGCATCTATATGGTGAAGATAACCGACAAACAAAATGCCACTTTCACGCAAAAAGTGATTGTTCGCTAAGTATAAGCTTTTTGGGCTGCTTATACGAGGCTCATGTCACTAGCGCAGCTCCGTTCGTTTTTCGAACGGAGCATTTTTTTTTATTAAAAAAAACCCTCTCAGATGGTATTCCTTTTTGTGAGTACGTCATTCCCGACTTGATTGGGAATCCAGTTTGCTATATAGTCAATTGGATTCCCGCTTTCGCGAGAATGACGTGGTGTGGTGTGAGGGAATGAGGCCAAGACAAGAAAATATTTGTTGATATAATTGTTTTTTAAAACTCTGAATTCTGCATTCTAAATTCTGCATTTTTTTTAGTGTTCGAGTTTCTCTAGTTTCTTGATAAGCGCGAGAATACTCTGTTTGGCAAGTTCGTTGAACTGGATTTCATCTAGAATCTCTCTCGCTTTTTTGCTATATGATATGACTCACGTTTTTCAAAATTCTATCGCGCCGCTTGATTCGAACATTGCTTGCAGCTCTTTGATCTGAGTTTCATTGAGCTTTTTCCCCATACAGGATTTCAGAAGATCTTTCTGTTCTGCTGTGCCCTTTTCAAAGATGTAATTGGTGAAATAGGTCTGTTGTCCTTCTTGGATATCAGTGAATGCAGATTTAGTCTTGTCTCCGAAGGTCAGATCGAGATAGTCATCTCTCATCTGGAATGCCATGCCCATATAATTGCCGAGCTCCTTGATGAGATGCTTTTGCTCTTCGTTCGCTCAAGCGAGGATAGCTCAGGTAAGCATAGGTCTGGTAAAGGTATAGGATGCGGTCTTGTAGGTGTTTTTTTTGTCGATCAATGAAAGGGCAGCCGGTTCGGAAACGGTCATATCGACATCGATCATTTGTCAGAGAATCACTTCTTCGATCATGCTATGGACATTCTGTCTCGCTTCGTCCAAGAGCTTTTCGTTGAAGTCATGCTGTTTGAATCGTAATTCATATACTCGTGAAAGCAGCAGATCGCCTATGAGGATAGCTTGTCCTTCCGCTACATGTTCAGCGTTGTCTCCTTTCAGTAATGTTTTGATATACGAGTGGACGGTAAGTGCGTTGTGTCTTTTGTCGGCTTGGTCGATGATGTCGTCGTGGATGAGCGCCATAGAGTGAAGTAATTCAAAGATGATCCCGAAGTTTAGGATCGCTTTTTCGTTCATGCCTCAGAATCCCATGTAGGTGAGCCACAATCCGTAAGGTCTCAATCTTTTTCCGCCGGAGAAGATGAAGGTGTTGATATATTCGATGAATTTATTGATTTTTTTGTCGCTGATCAAGTGCTTGGATTGCTCGATTTTTTCGTTCACATAGGTCTGCAATATGCCGTCAAATGTAGTTTTGAACGTAGCTAAATCCATTTTTCCCAATTAATAATTAAAAATTAATAATGAAAAATGAATAATGAAAGCATCGTTGGAATTGTCTATAGTAGTATTACGATAGTCAATAATTGTTCATTACCAACATCATGCATCATTAATCATACGTTATTCATTAATTTTGTAATTATTTGGTCCATAAATGCAAATTTTTAAAAACTTGACAAAAGTTAAGAAATAATTATAATAATAATGTTTATTATGTGATATAACTACTATGGGAAAATTTAAAGACTGAGTAAGTGATGCCGGACTTAGGACAGGAAATACTATCGCAACTCCATTGAGACGATGAGGATCTGCCGTAAATCGGCTACAGAACATCTGAAATCAGATAGATAGTTCAACAAAAAATATGGCAGAAGTCAGTATCCAGACAAGGAACGCATTGACGGATAATTTGCTCAATTTTTCGAAAGTAAAGTGAAAACGATATCAGAGATTAATAAAATGATGAGTGAATTTAGTTTCTGCAGTGACGCGAAGACCATTTATGATAGCATGAGCAAGCGTGCTTAGTTCTCTCAATCAAGGCATACGAAAGCCATTCATTAAATTAGCGCCTGGTAAGCTTTTCAAGGATTTCAAAAATTCTACGAGAATTTTCAGTAAGAAGAAAGGATTTGATTTTGAAACCTATACAAGACATGAAACAGGATGAGATACTCGGGTCAACCAAATCAGAGAGAAGAGAATAGGATTTTTTGGTTGAGGAAACTCAGAAAAAAAAAAGACTAGCGAAAAACCCGTAGAAGCTGTAGTTCCGCAAAGCGCTGAGAAACAGCCAGAAGTTAAAAAAGAACCTATCGTTCTACAGAACGCAGAACCAAAAAAAGAGGAGAAAAAAATTGATGTGCCAGTGGAAAAAAAGGCCGAAGAGATAAAAAAAACGCTAGATAAACCGCAGGAAGATCCGCATGCGGAGAGTGTTATGTTTCAGGAAAAAATCAAAGAAAAGGATGATGCGTTTATAAACAAGGAATTGGCAGAAAGGGGGTATGGACCTGGAGCTGATCTCGCACCCAAGGCAACCTCTATAGCTGATATAGAAAAACAGCGCAAAGCGGAGGCGATGGCAAAGATGCAAGCTGAGATAGAAGCAAAAAAACGAAAGAATTTACCCAAAGACGAAAAAGAGAAACTCAGGAAAGAGTTTGCTAAATTATTGGATAACAGGCTTACCGAAGAATGAGTTATCGCTTGGGGAAAAAAGCATAACAAAGGGAAAGATATGGAGGAAATCCTAAGAAGAGTAGATAAAGAAAACATCACCTTCTCTACCTTTATCGATGATGAGATCTTGGCAAAACAAGCACCGGCAAAAGCAGCATAAAATTAACTAACAACTAACAATTATGGAATTGTATTGAAAAAACTGTTGTTGTACGACTGTAGTCGATGATTTTACAAATACTATCATTATTCGTTGTTAGTCGTTCACTGTTAACTAATAGAGTTTTTCCTTATATTCCTTGATATATCTGTCTAATTCTGTTACATCATCGTCATCAGCTCTTTTGTTTCGATGTAGTTTTCCGCATGTTTTGCATTGGAAGAGTATTTTCATCTGACCATTTTTGATTTCATACATCGTAGGATACATCATTCCTTTGCAGGTCGTATTCCTGTCTCACGGAATCTCTCAATCCACATGGAGTGAAACGAAACAATGTGGGCAGTGATTCCTGCAGGTCTTGGTAGCCTGGGATATCTCTTTCCCGCAATTGATGCAAACAAAACATTCATTGATTTTCTTCATATTCCCAGACAAGAGGACTAAATGACGTGCCCCCTTTACTGGAAGGGGGAGGTATCCGAATTTTCGGATGGGGGATTTAAATCTAGTTGCTTTGCTCTCTCTTCTATTTCTGCATACATATGGATACTTACTGCTTCAAGCTTTTTATCTATATCTTTGTCACGATATCTGATGGTTTTGATTCACAATGAACATAATTTCTTATCTCTTTTTTGATCATAATCACCTTTCTCTTCATGACTGATTCCATCGATTTCTATCGCTAGTTTCAGTTTAGGGCAATAGAAATCGAGTATATATCATTCTATAGGTTTCTGTCTGAGAAATCTGTATCCTGTTCTATCTCATTTCAAAAGCATGTTCCAGACCAATCCTTCCGATTTAGTAGGAATCTTTCTATTGATTTGTGAATATTGCTTTAGATGAGATCTGTAAGGAAGGTGCATTATTTACGCGTATATCTGGTAAAATCTCCCACCGTTCCGGTCCCCCCTCTTTGGAAATAAAGAGGGAACATTATTTCGTCGTTTAATAGACCACGCGGTCGTAGAAGACAAGTTGTGCTCCTAAAGACTTAAGAGTGGGTAGCTCCATCAGACGCAAGGCCTGACTTTATGGCTCCCAGAAGATAGATAGGAAGTAATATTCCTTCTCTCGCGTACGGGCCGCATAGTCAATCCAAGCCTATTGGTATCTGCTGATTTTTCAAGGAGAAATGATGTCAGTATGCAAACTTTTGGTATGCAAAGTGATGTTATCAGTATGTTCAGCTATATAAAAAAACACGCTTGCCAGACAGGCTTGCGTGCTTTTATAGAAAAGACGATATGATCAGTCTCTTTAGAATTCAGGTATTTCCTCTTCTGTATTTTCAGCAGCAGCTCTAGCTTCTTCTCTTGCTGCTAATCTTTCAGGATTCTCTTTTGCGAAATCCACTTTTACCGCTCTTCCCATGATTTCTTGTCCGTCCATTTCCTTTTGCGCTTTAGCAGCGTCTTCAGGATTGACGAATTCTACGAAACCGAAACCTCTGCTCTTGTTGGTCTCTGGATCGAGTTTAACTCTAGCGAAAGCGACTTCTCCGAATCTAGAGAATTCTTCCCTGAGATCTTTTCATCTCAATTTCCGATTTAGCCCACCTACGAACAATTTCGTCTGGCTGATAATGGTGTTTTCTTCTGACATGTACCCAAAAAAACAAAAAATAAA
>CAZIVH010000026.1:0-1625 GCA_964542965.1 uncultured Candidatus Peribacteria bacterium
TAGGTGAAATAAACATTGAATTCAGTATCATAACAGATAAAATTATACCTAATGATTAGGTATTTTTTTATTTTCTCTGATAAGCATGGACCAACGATGCGTATATATTCTTCAAGGAGATAAATATTATGTGTGAAGTACGAATGATATAGAAAGGAGGTTAAAAGAGCATATCAACAAATGATATTCAGCTAAAAGGATTGGAGATTGGAAACTCATCAAAACAATACCGTGCGAAAGTAAGATAGAAGCAAGAAGGTTGGAATTGCAGATCAAAAGATCCTGTCATCCAGAAAGATATTTGTAGCTTTATCCAAAAAAAAATACTTCAGGCGGTAGAGCAACCCTGCTAAAGCAGGGGTGGTCCCGGGTTGGACCCCGCAGGACTGCGGGGCGAGGTCCCGGCGGACTGGAGCAAAGCGGAAACCTGCTTCAGCAGGTCTACCATGAAAACAAGTCCATACATACATACGAAAGTACCTAAGCGATTGGGTATTTTTTTGTTTAATGTACATTTAAGGTATCTTACTATACATGGACTTGCAATAGTTTGGTAAAATGCTAATATAGCACATATATCTATATTGTGCTACTCGATATTTTATTCATTACAAGAACACACAATGAAACGCACTACCCACGCACGCCACGCTACAACCCTTTCCATGATCAAACCGCAACAGGTCGCTCACAAGAAATTCGATGCAAAGATGATGGAAATACTGCTTTCTACCGCCTACCAAATGATTCAGACAACAAACATATATTCGGACGACCACAACGTCATGGATGACTATCAACAGCTCCAATATGCTATCGACGCTATCCATACCTACCTGTATGAAAGAAAAAACTCACACCTCAACGAAAAGGACGCTCAGATCTTCGCGGATTATCTCGTCCAAAAGATGAAAGGATTCCAAAATATCGTCGATCAGATCAATAAGGGAAAATAATCAGATAGGTTTTTTTGATTGCATATTTTGGGGATATTGTTATCTTATCTAGATAGACAAAACAACAAAAAATAAACTACTATGGAACAACATCATGTCGATGACGTAGAGAAAATCATAACATCTCACAAAACGATTTCCAACGACTTTGCAAAAAAAATCTTGATCTGGTTTTTTCGGCAGAGCGAGAATTTTACCAAACCGATTGCGGTATCTGTCTACACACAGGATCCGGACAAGTTCAAACTGTTTGATGAAATAAACACGATATTTTCCAAAGTGAATTCAGACATCATGTTTTCTTTCTTCAAAAGCAGGGGCATCAACAGACATTTTGACTGTCGTGGAGGGATTTTTTTGTGCCAAGGCGATTTGGTAGGATTCGTAAGAGTGGTTGTACCCACGAAAGGATTCCGCCAAAAAAACTGCGGTGTCGTAACGCATCGTCTCATAAATCGCGAAGCATGCACCCTATCTCTTTCCCCATGGGAAAATGGAATTCTCGCTTGCGAATTCCTGCAGCTCAATCTCGAAGAGGTTGAAGCCATAGCGCTCTAAAAAAATTTTTTTTGCATGACTCTAGGCTTTTTGGCTTAGAGTTTTTTTTGTAATGATTTTTTCCGTTGAAATACGGACCAAATACACTAAAAAAGAGCCGTCATATTTTTT
>CAZIVH010000026.1:1725-12498 GCA_964542965.1 uncultured Candidatus Peribacteria bacterium
TATGAAACATCTCGTGATCGTAGAGTCTCCGGCCAAGTCGCAGACTATCAAGAAGTTCCTCGGAGAAGGGTTTGAAGTCAAAGCGTCGTTTGGACATGTAGTAGATCTTCCTCAAAAAGAGCTTGGGGTCGACGTAAAAAACAATTTCGAACCAAAATATCAGATCTCTCCTGACAAGACCAAAGTCGTCAGCGAATTGAAATCCTTGGCGAAAAAAGCGGATAAAGTCTGGATCGCGACGGATGAGGACCGCGAGGGGGAAGCTATTGGACGACATGTAGCGAATGCGCTATGATTGGATATCAAGAAGACTGCGAGGATCGTGTTCCATGAGATCACGAAAACTGCGATCGAAAACGCCGTAAAGAATCCAAGAACGATAGATATGAATTTGGTGGACGCTCAGCAAGCCAGAAGAGTCTTGGATAGATTGGTAGGTTTCGAATTGTCACCTGTCCTCCGAAAGAAAATAAAGATGGGATTGAGTGCATGAAGAGTCCAATCCGTCGCTGTAAGGCTAATTGTCGAAAGGGAAAGGGAAATCCAGAAATTCGATTCAGAGAATTTTTTCAAAGTCATAGGAAATTTCGTCGGGGATGCCAAGAAGGAATTCAAAGCGGAATTATCCAAGGATCTTGCGAACGAAGAAGAGACCAAGAAGTTCCTCGAATCCTGCAAGGATGCAAAATACATGGTAGAGAATATCGAAGTGAAGCCAGGCAAGAAGTCGCCTTCCGCTCCGTTCACCACCTCTACTCTCCAACAGGAAGCGAGCAGAAAATTAGGATTCTCCGTCGCGAGAACGATGCAAGTCGCGCAGAAACTCTATGAAGCGGGATTCATCACCTACATGAGAACCGATAGCGTAAATATCTCAGATTTTGCGGTCAAAGCTGCAGCTGATGAGATCACTAGCAGATACGGCAAAGACTATTCCAAGCCGACACAGTATGTCACGAAGTCTAAATGATCGCAAGAAGCGCATGAATGTATCAGGCCTACGCATATGGAAAACCAGATTGCCGGCGGCGACGCTTCAGAGAAAAGATTGTACGAGTTGATCCGGAAAAGGACTATCGCTTCACAGATGGCACCAGCGGAAGTAGAGAAGACCAAAGCGACCATCAGCATATCAAGCAATAATAAATTCAATTTCATCGCCAGCGGAGAAGTCGTCAAATTCGATGGATTCTTGAAAGTCTATTTCGAATCCAAAGACGAAGACGAGGAAGGCGAAACTGCAGGTATGCTGCCTAAGCTCACAAAAGGCGAGCAGCTCACCAATCAACAGATCACTGCGACAGAAAAGTTCAAGAATCATCCGCCAAGATATACGGAAGCGAGCCTCGTCAAGAAGCTTGAAGAGCTCGGTATCGGAAGACCGTCTACCTACGCACCGACTATTTCCACGATCCAGAAAAGGTGATATGTCGTGAAAGAAGATAGAAACGGAACCGAAAGGAAGTTCATGGAATTTACGCTCAGATTGTGAGTGATCAAATCAGAAGAAAAGAAGCAAAATACCGGAGCCGAGAAACAGAAGCTCTTCCCTACTGATATCGGTATGGTCGTCAACGACTTCCTCTGCGAACATTTCAAGGATATCTTGGATTACAACTTTACGGCCAATGTGGAAGGCGAATTTGATATCATCGCGGAAGGAAAGATGAAACGAGTCCAGATGCTCAAAGACTTCTATGGACCATTCCACAAAGATGTAGAGAATACCATGAAGAACGCAGGCAAACAGACGGCAGATAGAGAGCTCGGAAAAGATCCTAATACCGGCAAACTCGTCGTGGCAAGAATCGGTAGATTCGGTCCTATGGTGCAAGTAGGAACTGCGCAAGATGAGGAGAAGCCAAAATTCGCATCACTCAAACCAGGACAGACGATAGAAACACTTACGCTTGAAGATGCGCTCGGATTGTTCGCACTCCCAAGAATCGCAGGAAAATATGAAGGCGAACCGATCACCGTCGCGGTAGGAAAATTCGGCCCGTATCTCAAATACAAGACGCTCTTCGTTTCGATACCAAAGACCTTGGATCCGTACACCATCACGATGGAAGAAATCATCCCATTGGTAGAGAAAAAGATCGATACCGAGAAGAACAAATATATCAACACCTTCGACAATAAGTGAAAGAAAATAGAAGTGCTCAACGGACTGTATGGTGCATATATCAAATACGAAGGCAACAATTATAAGATTCCAAAATGAGGAAAAGATGCCTCTGATCTTACGATGAAGGATTGTCTCGATATCATAGCGACCGGTCCTAACAAAGGAAAGACTTCCTCCAAAACGGCGGACAAGACCGCCAAAGCCGAAAAAACTAAAAAAGTCGAGAAGCCAAAAAAAGCTGAAAAAAAGCCAGCAGCCAAAAAGTCTGCGGTGAAGAAAGTAACTAAGAAAAAGTAAGTATATAAGCCCGGCGGAAGCTGGGTTTTTTTTAGAATGTATATTAATAAAACATGCACAGAAATAATATTATAAAAAAAATAGAAATTGATGATTTCCGTTCCTTACATAAGGTAATCATAGAGCCAAGTCCAATTACTGGATTTATGTGATTAAATGATGTTGGTAAATCAAATGTATTAAAAGCATTAAACTTATTTTTTAATACTCAAACAGATTTCCTTAGGGACTTTAATTTTTCTAGCGATTTTTGTAAATTTTGATTAGCAAGTTCTCAAATAGCAGCAAAAAAAAAGCAGCAAATAAAAATTAAGATATATTTTAATCCCCCTGAAACATATACACCACTTAAAGGGAAAGGAGATGTATATGTTGAAAAAGTATTTTCTAGAAACAATAATATTACTAATACCAACTATTCTCATGAAGGATGAAAACAAGGGAAATCTTTAAGTAGTCTTTATTGAAGATTAAGATATGTTTACATTCCGGCATTGAAATGACCAGACGTCTTAAAATATTTGATTGGTTTAGTTTGAGGTTTAAATATACTTGATTCCTCGAAAATAGATGGATTAAATTCTCATATAAAAGAAAAAACCAAGGATTTATCTAGACTTATAACAGACTCTAAAATACCAATTAGTGCAGAATTTTGATTGCCTTCTACTCTAGAAGAATTTCGGCAAAATCTCAATGCCAACACCCTTGTTGATGATTTTAAAGATTTACCAAATTTAGTTAAAAAGACTGCTAAAAGTACTAAAAAAAAACTTGAAGAAAGAGATTATCTTATCCCTTTATCTAATAGATGAGATTGAATTAAAAGCAAATATATACCACCAATATTACAGCGAATTGAAGAACAACAAAAAGGTAAAATATATATATGGTGAATTGATGAACCAGAAAACTCTTTAGAGTTTAATGCAGCCGAAGATGTTGCAAAATTGTACTATAATTCATACGCAGAATCAAATCAGATCTTTTTTACTTCACATTCATTGGCATTTTTAAATCCTTGAAAAGACAACAAACACACACCCAAGCTATATCTCTGCTATAAAACATATTCTTATACTGAAATTGAAACGCCTGATACATTACTTTCTAGCATAAAAAAACAAGAACTATTTGAGAGAATGTGAGTACTTGAAGTACAAAAAAGAGTTATGACCCACTTTAGAGAAGAAATAACTAATCTTAATCAAGAAAAAGAAAATCTAGAAAAAACAAATAAAAAATTCAAAAATGCTTTCCCTGATAATGTTTTTATTTGTGAGGATGGTAGTAAACAAACGATTAATTTTTGGAATAAATTATTTCAAAAATATGGCATACAAGATGTTAAAGTTTATTCATCTGGTTGATGTACTATAGACACCATAGAGGACGTTTTCTTTCATAAAAAAACCCAAGACAAACAACAAGATTGGAATCCTAAAATAATAAGAGAGGTTGATCGTGGAGGACTAATGGATTCTGAAATAAACTTATTAAAACAAAAAAAAACAAACAAGTATTCTTGATTAAGATACAAATTTTTAGTATTACCTGTTTATGAGATAGAAAATTTTGCTATATTGATTGATCAGGACATTTTTAAAGAAATATGGAATAATAACGAAAAAAAAATCAGTAATGAGACAATTAGTGAACTAGATAATAGACTTAAAGAGATAAAAAAAATAGAAGGTAGTGAGATTAAATTTGTTGATACTGGTTTTACAATCAAATATAGTAAAGGCCTAGATAGCAATCCTTTAAAATATCATGCATGAAAAAGTTTTATATCAATAAAAGGCAATTATCATTGGGAAAATATTATTCTTAATAAAAACATTGAAGACCGACCCACGGAATTAAAAGAATATTTAGATGAAATTAAATCTTTCTTTAATAATTAAACAAAACCATCCCTCGATCATTATCCGGGGGATTTTTTTATGTTTGAGGAGTGTAATTTTTTACATCTTCATGGTCAGGATTAGGTGTCATTTTTGCTAACTCTTTGGTGCTATACAAATCATTGAGCTCCTCTAGCGTGGTTATCGCTATACATCCTTTCACTCACAGTTTACTGATAAACAGTCACTTTCATAAATAGTACGCGAAATGTTGAACTCCATTATATACACCATATTTGTTAGTAAGATTATCAAACTTACAAATACAATTTCATGATTTTTTATATTTATTTTTGGAAACTCTATCAAACATACAAATGCAATCTCATGGTTTCAAATGTTCTATATCACATTTTTCCATAAGTCGTTTACTTGCTAGTATACCAAAATTTTCTATGTTTGGTCTCATTTTCACATCCCTCATCCGATGAATAAAACTTTGACAATCGAAATCAATCGGAGGTTTTCCCTCCACAATATATCTGAGCAGACCGTTCTTGTCTGCGTCGGGGATAGTTACTTCACTGCTCCCTTCATTGGATTCTATAAGGAGTTTCAGATTTTTTATTTCTCACTTTTCAATCTTATTATGAAGATGAAGGTATCTTTTATAATCACCCATTTCGACTACAACTTTAGAAACAATGTAATCTTTTTTTAGAGAGTTAGAATGTTTGTGAACTTTATGTTCTGTTATTCTCAATGCTAGCGTTCACTCTTTTTCAAAAGCAGCTCTTTGGTAGTTCAATTTTTTGCTTTTCCTCAAAAACTCTGCATACTTCTCTGACGAGAGATTGTCATACAGGTTACCGCTCACCACACCCATAGCGATATCTTTTTCTACCATATTCTTGTCTGCTTTGAGTTCTTCCTCGGTCTTTTTCCTTATGTGCATCTTTGGAGAAACAGTGTCTAAAGAATTCTTTATAAGTATATCCCTTTTGTCCTTTTTTTTCAAATTTTTGAAACTGAATGAAAATGATCACGCATCCCTCGATCCCGTATCCATCCCTCGATCATCGTCCGAGAGATTTTTTTATTTTAAAAAAAAGAGAACATCTTGCAAATATCACCAAAAAGGCTACCCTACCCTCAACGACAACCAATGATTGCCTAAGGGCTTTTTTTTATTTTCTTATGCATATATGATGAAAGATTTTATGATACTGGCTATCAATCCAGGTTCTACCTCTACCAAGATTGCTGTTTTCCAAAACGACAAAGAGATATTCATCAAAAATATCAAACATCCTGCAGAAGAGATTGCGCAGTATCAGCATGTCGCTGACCAGTTCGCTTTCCGTAAAGAACTAATTCTCCAGGAATTGAAAGCAACCAATATAGACGTCCAAACCCTAGATGCGATCGTCGGAAGATGAGGAATTTTGAAGCCGATACCTTCTGGAGTATATGAAGTCAACGATAGCATGGTCCACGATCTCCAGGACAAACCGCTCAAAGAACATGCCAGCAATCTCGGTGCATTGATTGCGAGAGATATCGCAGCATCTATTCCCTGAGCGAAAGCGTTTATCGCTGACCCCGTCGTCGTCGACGAACTTACTGACGTAGCGAGGATGTCATGACATCCCTTGTTCAAACGTGAATCGATTTTCCATGCCTTGAACCAAAAAGCTATCGCTCGTCAGCATGCGGCAAGTGTCGGCAAAAAATATGAAGAGATGAATCTTATCGTCGTCCATATGGGTGGATGAGTATCTATCGGTGCGCATCATCACGGAAAAGTCGTCGATGTGAATAATGCGATAGACGGAGAAGGACCATTCTCTCCTGAGAGAAGCGGAGCTTTGCCTGCAGGAGATCTCGTAAGATTATGCTTCAGCGGAAAATATACCCAAGGAGAGATGATGAATATCATCGTCGGAAAAGGTGGTATGGTAGGATTCTTGTGAACGAATAATGCGTACGATGCCGAGATGAAAGCATTGGCTGGAGATGCTGATGCCAAGAAAGTCTTTGAAGCGTTTGTGTATCAAGTAGCGAAGTATATCGGCGCTATGGCGACGGTTTTGAAGTGCGATGTCGACGCGATCCTGTTGACCGGCGGCATGGCAAAAAGCACATGGTTGACTGATCAGATAGCAGATCGCGTCCAGAGACTCGCGCCGGTGACTGTGTATCCTGGTGAAGACGAGATGCGTGCGTTGGCCATGAATGGCCTTATGGCGCTCAAAGGCGAGATGGACATCCTCGAGTACAAATAAATCGATCTGCTTGTATTTTTTTGGCAAAAACGTACCTTGAAGCTGATTCCTCAAAAAAAACGCTTTTATCTTTTTGCGGATCGGTATGCGTGAAGACTATAGCGAGTATATCCCCGAAAGGGATCCCGTTATCAAAGAAACCAGCCAAGATCTGGAAGATCTTCACGACGATATTTTGGATTCACTAGAACAACAAGAATGACCAATTACGAATGACGAATGATCAATTACGAATTATTAACGTATTTTATCATTGTATAAAGGATTATGAAAGATAATGTCATTCAACAAAAAAGCTATGAATTTTCTCTTGCAATAGTCAAAGCATATAAATCTTTAGTTGAAGAAAAACAAGAATATACGTTATCAAAGCAACTGCTCAAAAGCTGAACATCCATATGAGCGAACATCGAAGAAGCCATAGGCGGTCAGTCAAAAAAAGATTTTTTATCAAAAATGAGTATTGCCTACAAAGAAGCCAGAGAAACAAAATATCGGATACGTCTATTGAAAGATACAAATTATCTATCTATGTCTTTTGCCGAATCGCTCGACATTCAAGTAGAAGAAATACTAAGAATCCTTTGATCAATACAAAAATCATTAAAAACCACATCCAATTCTTAATTCGTAATTCGTAATTTTTAATTCGTAATTGAATAATGTTTTATATCCGATACGAACATCTTTCCGAATCGCATCCGAGTTTCCGCGTCTACAAGATCCGCGAGCAGGAACAGATTTTGCAGTATATACTCCACGAGAATCTCGTCAAGATCACCGATGAATCGCTAGAATATCCCAAATATACGCATTATTTCATGCTCGACGAAAGCAGATTCGCTTTTTTCAGATTCGATATCTTCCAGACATTCGACAAGAAATTTACCTTCCAAGATCTCAAAGACATCATCGAAGATAGATGCCAAGCTACCAAAAAATACAACGATGTCGACGGAGAAAGGATCATGGTCTATATCGACAGCATCCATGTGAACGGCGAAGAGAAGAAGCACGTCATCGGAGAGTCCGGGGAAATCTTCTTTAGATTGTATATCGTCTATCTCAACAAGAAGACGATGAACGTCATCAATTCCGTCTACGGGAATCTCCTGGCCGTACAGAATATCAATATTCTCCCCCAATCTTTCCACACCCTCATCTTCCTCAGAAACAATCTCAAAAAAGATAATTTCGTGCTGCTCTATATCACAGAGCATTCCTGCAAAGCCATCAAGATCCAGAACGGATTCTATCACGCCGTGGATACGCTCAATCTCGGGATGGGCGCATTGAAACAGATGTACAAAGACAACTGAATAGTCCAATATCGGTACAAGACCTATGATTTCATCGAGCAGAATCCGCTCGCCAAAGAGCTCGTCAAAGAGACGCTGCAATTCTATTCCCAGCTTTTCTGCAAACGATTCAACGAAAAATGATTGACCTGAACGGACGTCATCGTCATCTCCCCTATCACGAAAAACGTCCACTTCATCGAGACCTTCAACGAAGAATATAAAAAACTGACGAACAACTATGTGGTCCCGTTCCATCATTCGGAGAAGCTCAATAATTTTGGTAAAGTCCGAGATCCTGATGATATGGATGCGATAATATTGATGAACCGCGACGAGAAAATCAGAAACACCTTATTGGGAACAAGAGATGAGGGACAAGGGACAAGCGAAGAAATTGAGTTGTAATCATAAAAGCCCGGTATCGCTACCGAGCCTTTTTTTTTATTCGTATTGCATGATGATAAAATCTATGCCGTGTTCTTGCGCCCGTTTCCCTGTATAGACAAGCTTCTCGGGAATGTTTTGGGTGATGATGTGGAATCAAAGTTTTTCGTAATACGGTCCGAGTGTTCTCCTCGTCGCAAGATAGATCTGTTTATCTCATTGCTTGTCGTGAATGAGCGCTTCAGAGATCGCCAATCACAGCTTATGTCATCTGTAGTGTTCATCGACCCGCAACGATCACAATTCATATTCATTCGTTCCTATCTCAAAGAGCCTACCGAATGCAACGATTTTCTCCGCATCCTTTATGAGATAAAACTGTCCCTTGTCGATCAAGTAGCGTGAAAGGTCGTTCTGTTCCATGATCGAAATCATCTGTACGTAATCCGTGTCAGTGATTTTTTTTTCTAATGTAAGTCAGGGAGACACTGGATACTGCATGATTTTTTTATAAGGAATAAAAATCTATTTTTTGGGTATCCTGTACATCACTTCGTTAAGGATTTTCTTTGGATCCAAGGTTTGCACTAATGTCACTTTTTCTTTTCCTTGGTCGTCCTTTTCGGTTATTCCGCCTAAGCTTTCAGCGATTTTCCTGCTTCAGATATTATCTTTATCTACGGGATATCTGATATAGCCGAAGTCGAGATGCTGCTGTGCCCGTTTTTCGAGGGCTGCTACCGCTTCCCTACCGATTTTCTTGCCGAAAGCAGCTGTCTTAATCCGAATGCCGAGTTCGGGAATACGTTCCTGTATACGATGTAATCCTACGTTTCCCAAAAACTCTTTAGTCTGCTTGTCCAATATAGTCATTTGTAATTCTTTTCCTATTGCTCTCTTCTTGATCACGCTATCGACTCGCGCTTTAGTTTCGCTGATCTCTTTTGGTGTCATAGGCATCATATACTTTGTCACCTCATCGGTAAATTCCTTGAAAATCTCTTCGGTATATTCGTGTGTTGTCGGGACCAAGAGCAAGCGCTCAGTCTCTATGGTTATTGTTGCTATGTTTTCCATGATGATATAATAATAAGGTAAAATTATTTCTTGTAGATTCTGTATTGTACTGCAGAGAAACTTGAAGACTTATCGAATTTCCATTCAGTGAAGACTTTTTCTTTGCCGTCTTCGTCAACCTGCAAAATTCCTCCCAAACGTTCTGCGATTTTTCTGGTCGCTACGTTATCTACATGTGCATCATAAATGATGTAGTCAAAATCTTTGTTATCTTCCAATCGTTTGATGACAGTTGTTATCATCTCTTTTCCATATCCTTTTCCTCGAGCCGATTGTTTCAATCGCAATCCTACTTCTGGAGTACGAGTATTCAAATCCATCACACCGGCTGTTCAGATGAAATCACCAGCCTTATCTGTTACGATAAAATTGATATGCTCGCCTTTTTCATACGTCTCTTTGCTCCTGATAATCCGATCCTTTTCTTGTTGGATATCGGTAGGCGTAGATACTCTCAAGTATTTGGTTACTTCGTCGGTGAGTTCCTTGAAGATCTCTTCGACGTATTTCATACTCAATAGTTCTCGATTGAGTTTCTCAGTACTAAAAAATATGTCATTGGTTTCTATGTTTTTTTCCATGATAGTATGATTAATGATAAAACGATGTTGCGCGTCCGACGAGCGGACGACATCGTTCTATCGTCCTTTCGTCTATTCGCTCTCCGGTATGAATCCTCATGATTGGATATCCCGGAGCTTCTTGTATATTCCATGCTCTTGTGCGAGCAATTCGCTATGGCTTCACTTCTCGATGATCTGGCCCTTGTCCATGACGATGATTCTATCCATTTTCATGATCGTTGAAAGCCTATGTGCGATGACGATAGCGGTCTTGTTTTTCATGACCTCGTCCATCGCTTCCTGGATCAGGTGCTCTGATTCGGAGTCTAATGATGAGGTCGCTTCATCAAGGACGATAATCCTCTTGTTTTCAAGAATAGCTCTTGCGATAGCGACTCTCTGTCTCTCTCCGCCCGAAAGTTTGATTCCGCGCTCACCGACTAAGGTATCGTAACCGTCTTTCATTTTGGAAATGAAGTCGTGGCAGCGCGCCATCTTAGCAGCAGCGATAATCTCTTCTTCCGTTGCATCGGGATTGCCGTAGGCGATATTTTCTCTGATCGACCTATGGAAGAGTACGGTATCTTGCGGGACCATAGAGATCTGCGATCTCAAGGAATCCTGCTTCACCTGTGCGATATCCTGTCCATCAATCATGATTTTTCCTCCTTGGATATCAAAGAAGCGGAACAATAATTTTACGAGCGTCGTCTTTCCGGAACCGGATTGACCGACGATCGCGACCTTTTCTCCGGCCTTGATCCTAAGGTCGAGACCGTTGAAGATATTCTTTCCATCGATATATTGGAATTGAACGTTATCAAATTCGACCTTGCCTGCAGTGACGTTCAAGAGCGCATCTGAATGATCGATGATCTCATGAGGTTCATC
>CAZIVH010000027.1:0-11887 GCA_964542965.1 uncultured Candidatus Peribacteria bacterium
TAGTGTTTGTGCGGGTTCTTGGTTTTGCTAGTATCACCAGTAACGAGCTTGTCGTAGATCTTCTGTTCTACCGCGAAATGCTCTGAATTATTCCGATCGACCTCTAGATTCAATAGCTGTGTGAATTTCTGGAGGATGAAGAATTTTTCCAAGCTTTCTTCGGCAGCTTTGGTGATATCATCAAAGAATGCTTTCGCTTTTTCATCTCCCATATTTTTGAAGTATGCGTCCATTTTCTCTTTTCCTCACAATCTCTGCTCGAGATTCTTGATTCTTGATTTCAATTCTTCGTTGACCAATGTCTGAGGGATAGCTACCTTCATGGATTTATTCCTGATGGTGGTCAGCACCTCCTCTATTTTTTTGATCAATTCCTGATCGTATTTTTGGTGTTCGATAGATTCCTTGATATAGTTGATGAGGTCGTCCTGATTCTGTAATTTTGTATCTTCTCCGAAAAGCTTTTTGATCATTTCTGGAGTCATTTCAGGCAAGACGATTTTCTTGATATCTTTTACGGTAAGTTTTATTTTTTCTGCTTTCACGTCTCCTTTTTTGTTGTGTAATACTGCAGGAAGTTTCTTTTCGTCGTGATCCAATTCAAAGCTTTCGTCCTTTTTCTTGTCGATGAACGTCTTTGGAAAGAACGGATCTTCGTTGAATTCCTGTTCTCCTACATAGGTATGTCCTGTATGGAGCACTTTCCCTTCTTTGTCGAGATATTCGAGTGCAATCTTTGAAATGGTATCGAGTTGGATACTGTCCGTGTCTTGATAGTCAGCATATTGTTTTTTGATATTCATCAACGTACCTTCTATCTCTTCTTGGGTAGGCTCATTCTCTATAGGAGTGATAGCTACTTTTTCCCGATCCTTATTAATGATTTCCACTTCAGGGAAAATATCCAATTTAAGGTCTATGATAGTTTTTCCGTCTTTTTCCTCTTGTTTGAGATCATATGGTTCCCCTATCAATTTCAATTCTGGCTGCTCCTTGAGCAATTCTTGCAATCCTGTATTGATGAGTTTCTCATATGCTCCGATAGAGAGATATTCTGGTTTGATATTTTTTTCTACCATATCCAATGGCGCAGCTCATTTCCTGAATCCTGGCGCTTCATAGTCTTTTTGGAATTCCTTGAGCATGATAAGCTTAGCATCTTCATATTCTTTTGTAGTGACGGTAAGTTGAATCTCATAATTTGCATGCGTTCATTTCTTTACTGTTTTTTCCATGATAACAAAAAAATTATATAAAAAAACTGACTGACTCTTGTGTATGGAAAACCGCTCCGATTTCAACTATAATTTTTACTCCTCCCAACCCTCCTCTAAAATAAAGGAGGGATTATTTTTCTAAAAAAATAAAAAGTCCCTCTATTTTAGAGGGATATAGGGAGTAATAAAAAAACCCTCCCAGCAAAAACTGGAAGGGGTGGTACATCTTGTCTTGGGGAAGCGTTAGGGATCTATAACGCATAAGACAAGTTTAATTCTTTGTAAACATCTTATTGGTTTTTACGCCATCAACGATAACGCTGAGGATGTAGGTGCCTTGAGGAAGGTTACTTATATTCAATGCTTTTGCATTGTGTTCAATCAGGATTACCTGACCGAGCAAAGTAAGTACTTCTACCTGAAATTTTTCGATTCCAATAGAGATGTTGAGTTGTTCGTTCGCCGGATTCGGATAGATGGAGAATGAAACCATTACCACGTCTTCTGTTCCTGTGATCAATGGATCTTTTATGATCCAGTTTGATTTCACGATCACATTGGATTTGGTACCATTACAGTCCGGAGTTTCAAACCCTACGAAATACTTTATGTACGTAGGATTCGGCCCAACATAATTATACATCTGCACGCTTCCATTTACGGTAGCTACAAGATGCACATTATTGGAGGCATCTATACCGTAGAGGTAATAATACGTGACAACAAGCCCTTCGTAATGAGACCAAGTAAACCCGTAGGTATTGCTTGGTTGATCATACGCACTCAACAAGGTGATTGTTTTGTGATAGGATGACAGAGTTGATTCATTTCCGCAGGTATCGATTACCGCTATTTTGTAGCTGTAACTTTGTGCTTGTGGATTTGAGGCTGTGTCCAAGAAATGCGTTGTTGTCTTGTATACCGTTCCAATCGGCACCCAGTTGATACCATCTTCTTTGTAAATCCGTACGGAATCAGCGTTACCTGGTAAATTACTTGTCCAGTTAACATTATTCTTCCATGTCGTAGTATCGAATTCCACAAAACAGATTTGTTCTCCGATAGGCATTAAGGTTGTAATCTGCACACTATCGCGGCCATTGCAGCCGTTATTGTCTGTCAGATCTACCCAATAGATCCCACTCGAATTGACTGTAAGTGTAGGTGTAGTAGCTCCTGTGGACCATTGATAGGTCGCAACATTAGTGCTTCCCGGATCCAAAATTACACTTGGTCCCCAACAAAAAGTTTGATCTGCTCCGAGATTGGGAGCGTTAGGATTGGATTGAGTGATAGTGATATCATACGTCCCTATCCCGCAGGCATTGGTAACCGTAACAATATACGTACCAGGTGTGGTTACAGTAATTGTTTGTGTAATCTCTCCTGTTGACCAAAGATATGTTGCTGCTTGTCCTCCAGGATTCTGGTTTTGTGCATCCAGAGTTAATGAGAATGTAGTAGTACAAAACGATGTATCAGTCACCATACATGTTGGTTCTGTAGGCGGAGATGAAATAACATAAAGATAAAAATTTTTAGTTACTTCATCAGAATAAAAATTCCATTGGTTTAAAACTGTAGTAACAATTACTGAATCTTCATCTATAATACTACTGCCTGTTGGTGGATCCCATATAATGGAGTTGATAGCTATAGTTGGCTTATGGACAATTATGGTGTCCAAAGGAGCACAAAAATAGAAACGTTCTTCATTATTAGTATTATTAAGATACACATGTACATGAGAAGCGAAACTCTTGGAGCTCCAACTCATACTGATAAGGATCAGCAAAAATACGAACATTTTTTTTGTTTTCATAACGCTATTTTGTTTTGATTTTTTACTTTTGTTTAATTGAAAATAGTATATAAATTTCCTTTTAAAAGTCAATCTAAGGTAATATATATTTAATTATCTAGTTGCTTTCGTACTGATCCATCACATCCATAGAATGATCATCATTTATAGATAATATTTCATTCAGAATCACATGTAGATCATGTATCAATTGTAGATGTATACAAAAGTATTTTTTCACGAACAATTATTTCATTTGAAGTAATACTTGAATTGTTTTGAATAGTTCCACTAACATCTAATGCAGCACCTGGATTTGCTATATTAATTCCTACACCTCCAGATTTATCATCTTTACTATAAGGAGCATTAATCAAAAACGTTCTTGTTCTTCATCCAGTAAAAGGATTGTTAGCTGAATTTCGAATAAAGGTATTGGCTTTATTTTGCAGTATTGCTTGATATCATCACGCAAAACTATTCATAGAGTTTATTATTACATTATATCTTCACCCAGGAATTACAGAATAAGCAGATTCTAATCATCTTATTGTATTCTCTTGTCATCATCCAATAAATGATTTATCACTATTCCATATACTATTAGCCAATCCTCAACCAATAAATGAATAATCAGTTCATCCTATTGTATTTTGATATCATCAAACAATTGTACTATATTCTGATCATCATTGTATACTACTATCATAACCTCATCAAATAAAGCATCGTTGACTACTGTCATTTATTTCATTTGAATGTCATCAAACTATCACACTCTTAGTTGATCATCAAGTTATCATATTTCACATTCCTCATCAAACAAATCAAAAATCCGTAAAATATATTTTATTAGCGAATCATCAAACTATCGATGATGGTACGTTGTCTGTTATTCATATAATTTTATTACTGTTTCATCAAACGATATTAGAATGACTACTTCAACTAACAGTATTAGAATCTCATCCTCCTATAAACGCAGAATTTGTATTTATTATATCATTACCCTTATTTCATCATCCTACTATTGCTGAATATGTTCATTGAATATCATTTCCATTCCCTCATCAAATAAATGATGTATCTCATGTTATATTATTTAAATTTCCCCCTCATATACTTGAATTTATTCAACTGATATTATTACTATACTCCCCTGCGATGAAATTTCCTATCACTTGCAAAGGAGCTTTTGGACCTGTAGTTCCTATACCTACATAGCCAGAAGGACCTAATACATTTACATACGGAATTCATGGCAATCCTATATAGAATAGATCTGGTGTCCCATCTCCGCCGATAGTCCGTGTTCTCGTCTGATTGATGAAATGAATGCTTGCTGCATTGCCTGGATTCGTCTCTTCCAGTGCTAGTTCTGTATCTGCATTGCTTGTTATGTGTAACTTACCGCTAGTAGGTGAAGCATTTCCTATACCCACATGATTGCTATTGAGATTATAAATATCGCCTCATAAGATTCCCGTCCATAGTCCGTCTCATCATCACATTCCTCCACCTGCTCATGATACTACGAGATCATTACTATACACATAGATAAGATTTCCGTTATCATCTATTCCCAACACCATTCATGAAAAATTTGTTTCCTGATTTAGGATTCCGGTATTTATATATATACCTCATGAAGATATTTCCATCTCTAGTTGTGCATCGTCAGTTCCATCTTCGGTGATGCTTACTTTGGCTATCGTCTGCCATGCATTGTCGATTACGGAAGGTATCTCTACATATCACAATACCATCAATGACGCGAATCCTAGGACAATCGTCAAAAACAGCAAGATGAGGTTCCTGATTGAGATGTCGTGTGCGTGCAGATTATACGATCTGAACATATTCATGATGAAATGATAAAACGCTCAAACGCTCAAGCGATACTTTATTACGTCATTTTTTCGTTTCTTCGCTTAGGCGTTTAGTCCTTATAAGTAATTATATCCGGAAATGGCGGAAAATGCAAATTTAGAACGACAAAATGATCAAACGTTAAAACGCTCAAATGATGCTATTTTGTATCATTTAGTCGTTTAGTCGTTTGTTCGTTTAGTCTTGATATTGTCGTCTATATTTATACTATCATCTCACATTTTTACGTTATTTTCCATTCTATGCCAAAGACTCCAATAAAAACTTCTGTAAAAAAAGCTTCTGATGTAGCTGATAAAGCCATAAAAACGAAGGTCATCAAAAAAGAAACTGATGCTTCTCTCAAAAAAGCAAAAAAAGCTGCTGAGACAGAAAAAGATACCGCATCCAAAGTCCTCAAAGCGGATGAGCTTGCTTGATGAGGGTTTTTGTCGTGATTGTGATTCAAAAAAGTCGAAAAGACAGAGAAACAGAAGGAGGAAGAAAAACGCATAGAACAGGAAGAACAAGAAAGCATCGTCCTTGAAAAACCGAGACGTGCAACATTTTCATTCGATAAAGTGGAAGTCTGAACTACGAAAATAGTCTGAAGGGAAGATTCTTCTTTTGTAGGAAGAGAAAGAAGACCAGCTAAACCTGTAAGGCCTGCAAAACCGTCAAGACCTCCCCAAAGAGGAGATCAACCTCATAGAGCGTTCAATAAACCAACCTTTTCTCAAGGGAAAGTCGCTCCTGCGAAACATCATGTGCCTTTTCAAAGACCCGCATCTTTTCAAAGGCCTACCCCTCAACAAGCCCCTGTCCATGTAGCTCCTAAAGTACAAAAAATAGCTACCACATCAGCAAATCTTGTTAAAAAAGCAGAAATATTCATTGACGATAAGATTACCGTAAAAGAATTCTCTGAAAAAATGTGAGTCCCATTGCCTGAACTTATGAAGAAGTTACTGCAAAACAAAATCATGACCTCTATCACCGCTTCATTGGATTTTGATACCGCGAATCTGATCGCTTCAGAATTTTGAATCGCTGTAAAAAAGCATGAAAATAAGGTGGATGTGCAGACATTCATGAGTGGCGATTTGCAAGCCATCCTTGATATGGATAAAGAAGCAGAGCATCTTTTGCCGAGATCACCTATCGTCACTGTTATGGGACACGTAGATCATGGAAAGACATCATTATTGGATTATCTCAGAAAAACCGTTGTTGCTGAGGGTGAAGCATGAGGTATCACCCAATCTATCTGAGCTTCTGTCGTAAATTATAATGGCAAAGAGATATGTTTCATCGATACTCCAGGTCACGAATTGTTTACGAGTTTAAGAGCAAGAGGAGCAAAATTGACAAATATAGCGATCATTGTTGTCGCTGCTGACGATAGTGTGATGCCACAAACTATTGAATCTATCTGACATGCCAAAGAATCTGGCGTCCCTATTATAGTTGCCATCACCAAAATAGATAAGCCGGGTAAAAATTTGGATCAGATCAAACAGGATCTTGCTGCAGCTGGTTTGACTCCAGAAGATCGATGAGGAGATACCCCTATGATCGGTATATCTTCAAAGACCGGACAAGGCATACCTGAATTATTGGAAACGGTGTTGCTTCAAGCAGAGATACTTGATCTCAAATACAATCCTGACAGATCTGCGGTGTGAGTTGTTGTAGATGCGCACAAAGATCCTAAACAAGGAGTCGTTTCTACTATCATAGTCATGACAGGGACATTGAAAGTCTGAGACATCATCGTAGCATACAACACTACAGGAAAGATCAGAAGGATGCAGAACTGGAAAGGTCAAAGCATCGTCAAAGCTACAGGATGAGAACCCGTACAGGTGCTCGGTATCACCGATTTACCGGAACCATGACGTATTGTGGAAGTGGTAAAGAACGAAAAAGAAGCGCAAGAAAAGATTGGACTCATCCAAGAACAAGTCAATAAAAATTCATGAGAATCTGCAGTCCACCAATTCATCAACCAATTACAATCAGGAACTCAATGAGCTGAATTGAAGCTTATCCTTAAATCTGACGGATCAAGTAGTCTGGAAGCGTTGCAACAAGCGGTTAACTGAATCCAATTGCCGAAAAACGTCACAATAAAAGTCATTCAGGCTAACGTAGGACATTTCTCTGATTCTGATCTTGCATTGGCTCAAGCATCATGAGCACTACTTCTCGGATTCAATATTTCTCTCAATGCATTGCTTAAGAAAAAAGCAGACAGTCTCAAAATAGAGATGAAAAACTTCGATATCATCTACGAACTCACTGATTATCTCAATAAATTATTATTAGGAATGGTAGAGATAGAGAAGCATGAAGTGATGTTTGCTAAGCTCGAAGTCTTATGAATATTCTTCACCAAAAATAAAGATATGACGATCTGAGGAAAAGTCATTTATGGAAAACTCCATGGGAAACCTAAGTTCACGGTTATGAGAGGTGAAGATATCCTCTGTAACGGTAACGTAGTCTCATTACACAAGAATAAGGATGAAGTCAAAGAAATAGGTGAAGGTGAAGAATGCGGTGTCAAAGTAACTACCGGTAAAAAGATTGAGATAGGAGATGTTATCGAATTCTTCGAGATGCAAGACGTAGTAGATTAACAAAAATAACGTGCCCTCTTTATTTTCAAAGAGGGAGGTATCCGAATTTTCGGATGGGAGATTTCACTAAAAGTTTATTAAATCCTCCACCCTTCGGGTCCCCCTCCTTTCAGTAAAGGAGGAACGTTTTAATTGATTTTTTGGACAATGAAACTTATCGTAGGATTGTGAAATCCATGAAAAGAATATGAAAACACCAGGCATAATATCGGATTCATTACGATAGATGATTTTGTCGATCGAGAAAAGGCAGGCAAGCGGGAATATCAGAATAAACGAAAATGAGAGATAATCGAAACGAATATCGAAGGTCAGAAAATAGTTTTTTTGAAACCTATGGAATTTATGAATCGTTCATGAGGAGCTGTTGGTGCACTAGCAAATTTCTATAGAATAGAACCCAAGGATATTCTAGTTATCCATGATGATATCGATCTTCCTGTAGGGAAAATTCAGTTGAAGTTATGAGGAAGTAGCGCTGGACATAATTGATTAAAAGATATTATAGCCAAGATATGAACCAATGAGTTTCGAAGACTGAGAATAGGAGTTGATAGGCCGATCAACAAAGACGATGTCGCAGATTATGTACTTCATTCTTTCAAAAAAGAGGAAAAAGACCTTATCGACGATAAGGCAGGAGAAATAGAAAAACATATACACGGATTCCTTTTGCAATAAAAAAAGCCTCCGGAAATACATCGGCGGCTTCTTTGTTCATTCTGCTTTTTTGCTTTGTAATTCTTTTTCAAACACCTTTATTCTAAATGTTCTATTGAGGGATTCATTAGGCCATTCTTTTTTTGAAAAGTTACAGTCATAAGCTATCTGATTGCTTTTCTCTTCCTTGCGAAGAGTCTTGATACATCGATTGTTTATATGTGTTTGAGCGACCTCAAACTGTATAATCAGACCGTCTGTATTCAGCCATGATGATGAAAAGACTTCTCGTACCTCACAACTATAACTGTAGCGAGGTTTGGATTTGAATTGTACCCAAGCGATATCACATTCAAAAGTAAGGTCTTTCCCTGTTCCTATTTGTTGTTCATCATATTCGTAGTATTTTATCGGAGGGATAGTTTGCGGTTCTGGTTGAGAAATCGTATTTTCCTCTATAGTGACAACGCTCACTTTTTTCCTTAAGATAAAATACCACAGCCATGATGTTATACTCACGCAGATTAGGAAATACGATATGCCTTTTCCTATAGCGCTATCTATTGCTATGCTTATAGCAAAGATCGCTCCTGTCAAAATAGACAACAGCAATGCGATTTTTTTTGTTTTCATAGCTTTTGTTTTTATATTTTAACCATATTTATCCGTTTTGATAAGTCAATAAAAAAACTCTAGGAATCCCTAGAGCTGATGCTATCCAAAAGCATATTTATCTCTTGATGACTTTCGATATACATTTTCTGTTGATATTCCCATATCATTTTTTGTCTTCTTTCTTTTTCTTGTATATCCATGTGTTCTTTTTGATATAGCATCCATATACAAAATGCTATAATCAAGCAGATTCCTAATGTCTTAAGCTTTTTTGCGTTCATATGTTTTGTTTTTGGGGTAGTGCTTATATTATTTTTGCTATATAATTCAACATCATTTTATCAAAAAATCATTCAACGGTTTCATGACCTTGAAAACGGAAATACAGTACTCAATAAAGTCCTCTTGAATAACTTTTTTGTCATTTACATCATGACCGACAAAAAACGATTTCATCTTGAGCAACTCCCCTGCTTTATGATCTTTGTTGAATCCTTTAGGTACTTTCTGTAAGGTTTCTCATTGCAATGAACCGAACGCTTTTTTGAATGCTGGTGCACTGATTATTTTCTTTAATTGCTTATGATGTTTTGCTATATATGTTCTCACTCTCTGCAAAATAGGTGCTGGCGGCATATACAACCCTCAACCAATAAAGCATTCTCCTGGCTCTATATGGACATAATATCCTGCTCCGATGCCGCGCTTTCCTTCTTCACGAATAATGACGCCAAAATTCGTCTTATAGGGAGATTTGTCTTTGGTGAAACGGATATCTTTATTGAAACGAAAGGTAGCATCTTTGACGGACAATGCTCAAATATTTTTGTCTATTTTTTGTGTGGCTTCAATAAGCTTTTTCGCAAAATCGAAAAAATTATCCCTTTCCATCTTATAGAGATCCCTATTTTTATTCATCCATTCGAGATTATTGTTTTCTTTGATTGCTTTGAGGAAAGCGAGCGTGATGTTAGTGATCATACAGGTAATTAAAATAAACTCTGAGATTTAGGTTTACTTCCTTCTATCTGGATATCTTTTAAGAATGGAAACTCTTTAGTAATACTCTCTCGTCCTTCATAGATTTTGAGTCATAACTCTTCTGCTTTTGTTTTTTTGCTTCCTGCTTTTTCACCGATGAGCATAAAATCCGTCGTCTTGGTGGGCGATTCATGGAAGATGTAGCCGTTTTTTTGGAAATAGTCGGCGATTTTCTCTCTTGGGAGTTCGAACGATCAGGTGATAGAAAAACTGCCTTTTGCTTCGTCAGATTTCAAGAGATCTGAATATTTTTTTGGATCCAAATTCACTCCATAATCTTTCAGCTCATCCAATATTTTCAGATTATGTTTAGCACTGAAGAACTTAGTAATGCTTTCTATGGTCTTTTCACCTATTCAATAGATATTGCTCAATCGTTCTGGATCAGTCAAATCATTCATCATTCATCTTTCATCATCCATCTGTGAAACAAGGTCTTGTGCCATTTTCTTTCCTACGTGCGGTATTCATAATCCATTCAGCAATCTCCATACTGCTTTATGTTTCGACTCCTCTATCCCTTTGATGATCTCCGCAACTTTTTTATCTCCTATCCCTGGGAACTTCATTAGGTGTATTTGGATTTTTGTTTCTTCGAGCTTGTAGATATCTGCTACGGTTTTTACGATATCATTATCGACGAGGATATCGACCATACTTTCTCCGATACCCTGGATATCCATGCAATTTTTACTTACAAAGTGCTGAATCTGCTGTTTCACTTTCTGAGGACAATGCGGATTGGTACAGTAATAATGGATATCAATATTCGTTATCGGTTCATGACATGAAGGACACACTTTCGGTGGATGAATCTTTGTTTCTTTGCCATTTCTTCTGTCAGTAATAACACTGACAATATAAGGAATCACTTCTCCGCTCCTTTGTAGCCGGATTCGATCATGAAGATGGATATCTTTTTCTTTGATAAAATCCCGGTTATGCAATGACACTCTTCTTAGCGTTGCTCAGCTCAATTGTACGGGTTCTAAATTCGCGACGGGGGTAAGTATTCCTGTTCTTCCCACTTGTATATCGACGGAAAGTATTTGTGTAGCAGCCAATTGCGCAGGGAATTTGTAGGCAACAGCCCGTCTCGGATGATGGTCGGTCGATCAGATCAATTCGCGTTGCTGTTCATCTTCTGTCTTGATTACTAATCAGTCGAATTCTATATCTTGTTCTTCTAGGAATTTTTTTGTTGTTGGATCTTCGCAGAGTTTGATAATTTCTCCTATATGGAGACCTGTCTTTTCTCGTGGGAATACTGGAAGTCATAAATCTTTTTTTAGATTATATTTTCCCGTAAATTCTCATAATGGATCATAGATGTAACATACTAATCCTCTTTTTGATACTTCTTTCGGATCTAATAATTTAATACTTCCTGCCGCAGCATTTCTTGTATTCGCGAATGGTATCTCTCCATCATCTTCTCTTTCTTTGTTAATCTCTTTTCGTATAGATTTTGGCATCAGGATTTCTCCTCTTACATGAATTTCACTGTGTTCTGCTCATTTGAACGAAATCTTTTTTGGAACATTTTTTATTGTCCTCACGTTCTCTGTTATATCGTCTCCTACTCGACCATCTCCGCGTGTGATTGCTTGACTAAATAATCAGTTTTTATAGATAAGTTCTACACTCAATCCGTCGAATTTCGGTTCTACGCGATAGGAAATTTTTGCATCAGGATCAGTTTTCAGAAGTATTTTCTTGATTCTTTCATCCCGTTCTTCGAGATCTTTTGCATTATAGGTATTTTCCAAAGACATCAATTTCGTATCATGCTTTGCTTGTTTGAATCCTTCGCTTACCTGACCGATTAACGTCTGTGTCGGACTATTTGATGTGATGAGTTGGGGGAAATGTTCTTCTATCTTTTTGAGATACTCAAAAAGCTCGTCGTATTCTTTATCAGAGATAATTGGCTTATTCTCTATATAATACAAATGATTATGATCTACGACACAATCGATCAATTTCAGATAAAATTCTGACACTTCTTTTTCGGACAGATTGCCGATATCGTGATGTGCTTT
>CAZIVH010000028.1:0-11650 GCA_964542965.1 uncultured Candidatus Peribacteria bacterium
GTTATGTGAAATTGAGAGTAAGTCCTAATCCCTTTTATAATCCTAATTCATGTAAAAATGCACATTCCACACAATCCAAATGAACTTATTGCTATAGTTGATGAAAATGACAATGTAATTGGAAAATATCCAAGAAAAAATCATGCAGAATGAAGATTACACAGAGAAACATCTGTTTTAATCGTGAATACAAATAACAATATCGTTAAAATTCTTGTACAAGAAAGAAGCGATAGTGGTCATTTAGATTATTCTGCATCAGGACATTTTCCTTTTGAACAAGATTATCTAGAAGCAGCAATAAGAGAAACAGAAGAAGAATTAGGATTAAATATACCAGAAGATAAATTTGTTAAAATATCGAAACATAGAATTGATTATAATGAGAAATACACAAACAATAGATTCATCACGCTTTGGGAAGTCATGTGAGATTATGAAATAGAGGATATGAAAATAGATCCTTCAGAAGTAAAATCAGTAAAATACATAACTATAGAGGAGTTAAAAAAGATAATGAAAGAAAATCCTGAAATTATGTCAGCGTGATTTGCAGAATCTTTACAAATTTATTTTAACAAAAAAGGAATTTAATTGGTACGGACTTACTCTCAACTCAAGCCTCGCAATGCTCGGTCACATAACAGCGACTATCTGATTACCTCGACTAAACTACATATTTCAACGGAACATCGAGGCATCAGACGAGTCGCGAACGTTAGGCGACATTGAAAAAATCTTTAGAATTTTAAATCGTTTCGATTTCTTATGATGCAAATTAGAGAACACAAAGAAAAAGATATACCTCTTCGTGTAAAATGGCTAAACAATCCCAAAGTAAATAAATTAATTGGAGATGAGCCAGGTAAAGAAACAAACCTTCAAAAGCAAAAAGAATGGTTTGAGAATTATGAAAAAGATGAAAACAAAAAGTTTTTTACCATATGCGAAGATGAGACACCCATAGGTTTAGTCGGTTTATCAAACATAAGCAAAAATAATAGAAATGCTGATTTATTTATAGTAATCGGAGAAGATGACTATCGTGGTAAAGGATTTGGTAAAAAGGCCATGAAATGGATTTTAGATTTTGCTTTTGAAAAATTAAAACTTAATAAAGTTAACCTTGGTGTTTTTGAAGAAAACGAATCAGCAGTTAGTTTGTATAAGACTTTGGGATTTGAAATTGAAGGAATTATGAAGGAAGAAGTATACTTTGATAAAAAGTTTCATAATTTCTTATCAATGGCCATATTTGAAAGAAATCGAAACAAAAAATAAGGAAAAGATTTTTCAACGCGAGGACTAAAGTCTCGCCTAACAGAGCCTACACGACATCCGTTTCAACGGAAATCGTACAGGCTCGAACGTTAGACGAAATCGCTAGGAATTTATAGTCACATCAGTAATTCTACTTTATTTTGCAATTAAGTCGCTATGCGACTTTCCCTCTCTTCGTTCGGTCTTCTAACAGCCCTCTATCCTACATCCCGACTATTCATTTTATCGGAATCTCGGGACGCCGGACGTAGAGCCGCCGTTGTCAGAAATCGCTCGGAATCTATAGTCAGATCAGTAATTCCACTTTATGTTGCAATTTAGTCGCTTTACGCGACTTTCCCTCTCTTCGTTCGGTCTAACAACAGCCCTCTATCCTACATCCCGACTATTCATTTTATCGGAATCTCGAGACGCCGGACGTAGAGCCGCCGTTATAGCAAATACATGTTTAGGCCCGTACGCGTTTCGCTTCGCTTCACTGCGCCTGGCTCACAAAGAAAATATTATTTTTTTATCATTTTATCATATATCAAGTCTCATGACCTACAAGCACACCCAAATCGGCTATCTAATGATAGTTGTCACCATAGCAGTACTAACACTTTTCGCTTGGACATATATGACAACAGCAGCAGAACCACCTTCCTACGACTCTGGCAACAATCTACTCACCACTGCTACCATGACATTGGTACTCTTTATCCTGACATCATTTACGACGCTTCAGGTATATATCGACAAAAAACAGCTATGAATCAAATTCGGTTATGGTGTCTATAAACAGAAGTTTCCACTCGATGAAATAGTATCAGCCAAGATGGTAAGAAACCCTCGATATACCGGATGGGGAATAAGGAGATGAATAGGTCGTAAGATGCGAATTTTCAACGTCTCCGGTTTCGACGCCGTCGAGATACAGATGAAGAACGGTAAAATATATAGGATAGGTACAGACGAACCTAAAGCATTGGAACAAGCGATCCTTCATGCAAAAAAATAAAAAAAGGCCTGCAGAACACTGCAGGCTTTTTAAGTTTTTACAACACAACGATTACGATTGGCGTACCGGTTGCCAGGAATCATCTTTCGTCGCTCTGGTAAAGAGACGAACATACAGCCCGGAACGGGAATAATTGGTAGCGCTAGCCAACAGCTTCTGTGCTTTGCAAAGCTCAGGGAATTTTTCCGGATTGAGTTCCATAGCCAGGAATTTCGACAAGTTGGGACCTGCCTTCACTTTGATTTTCACAACCAGAAGTTCTTTGAGAAGATCGGTGAGCATAGCAATGGTCTCGTCTTCCGGACGGACTTCCTTCGTAGGATTGATTCGAAGGAAGAAGGCATCGATTTCACGCTTGGCTTCTTCTACCATAGCGACATCCATGACCGTGATGCTATTGGTCATAATGGTTAATCGCTTCGTGGAATCGCTGTTTTCAATGGTTTTTTGCGTACCTTTTTCATGCAATTGCGGGAAGATGTCACCGACAAGGAATTTATCCATATTCTCCAATGCAGCCACAACGCCATCATTGAGCATAAACACCTTATCAATCATCCCATCGGTCTGTTGAGTCTGGATCTGATACTCATGAAGCATTTTTTCAAGTTCCTGCTCCTGCTGGATAATTTCCTGTTTTTTCTCTTCCATCGCACGACGAGCGTCATCACGACGCTTAGTAAGCGCTTCAGATTTCTGGGTCCAGCCGTCAAGCGTTTCCCACAGTTTTTGTACGGTAAGATTGATTGCACCGCCACTGGAAGCATCAGTCGTCAGTTTTTTCTTCCTGCGATCATTCAGCTTTTCTACAGCAGCATTGTACTTCTTGTAACCGAGAGTCCATAGTCTGCGAGCTTCAGCCTCTTCTTTTACGAGAGGTTCAAGCTCTTTTTTGATACGAGCAAGGACTCGTTCCTGATGTTCAATAGCTTTGTTTGCCATATCTTTGGTTTTTAAAAGTTTTATGTTTATGTTTACATTTACAAAAAAGTATATATATTTATAGTTCTATTGCAAGAAGAAATGAAAAAAATCCGCCTAAACGGATTTTGGGGATATATCGTGCTATCGTCAGAAAATATGTTAGATTTTTTAATAATGTTATGCAAAGCTTTTTGTGAATCTCAAATCACCGTTGGTGAAATACCTGATGTCCTTCATACCGTAACGGACCGCAGCAAGTCTGGTAATCCCTACGCCAAAAGCGAATCCAGATCGCTCAGTAGGATCAACGCCTGCGGCCTTCAAGACATTAGGATGCACCATGCCGGCACCCAAAATCTCCATCCACTTGGATTTTTCCATCTTACCGGTCTCTTTATTATAGATATCGTACCTCACATCTATCTCGAATCCAGGCTCGACGAATGGAAAATATCCAGGTCTCATCCTTGTTTCAACGTTTTTGTGCAGCAATGCGGAAAGCAATTTCGTAATCATCTCCTTGAAATGCGCGATGCTGATATTCTTGTCGATGACGATTCCTTCAAGCTGATAAAACATGATATCGTGCGTAGCATCCATATTTTCATATCTATAGACTTTTCCAGGGACGACTGCCTTGAGCGGAAGCCCATATTTTTTCACGAGATAATTTTGCATAGAGGACGTATGCGTCCTGAGGATCAGGTTCTCTCCTCTAGGATCTTTGTCCTGCAGATAAATGGTATCATGCATTTCGGTAGCAGGATGGGTAAGCGGAATATTCACGGATTCAAAATTCTCGAATTTGGTCACCATCTCTGTTCCGTATTCCATGACAAATCCCATGGACTTGCAGATTTCTTCCGCATCTCTTCTGATTTCCGCAAGCAAAGAATACGACCCTTTTTCATGATTAACATCCAAACTGATATCCACCAGATCCTTCTCAAGTTGTTCGTTGATCTGCGCCATTTTGAAATATTGTTCTTTGGCTTCGTACGCTTCCGTCAATTTCGTCTTGATCTCAGATAATTTTGCTCCTCTCTCTTTCTTCTCTTCGGGAGCTAGATTTACCATCACTTTGAATTCTTCGTTGAGCAGTCCTTTCTTTCCTAGATATATCTGAAAAAAATTCTCCAGCTGTACGGCATCGACGACTTTTTCAAGTTCCTGCAAAGCATGTTTCAATTCCAACATTCCTTCAATGAAAAAAATAAATATTGACCCCAATGTAGGCATTTCTTTCCGATTTTCAACGACTTTACGCTATTTTCAACGATTTTATACGATTTTGGTCAATTTTATCGATTTTGTCAATCCAAACACCCGGGTGTGATAAGTTTATTTTGCAAAATGGAAGTTTTGAGGCTATAATCATATCGTACAAACACAAAAACTTTTATATCGACAAATACCATGGAAAACAGGATTCCGCTGATAGAAGTCAAAAATCTCAGCCGAGGATATTGGGACAACCCCGTATCGCTGTTCAAGGATCTGAGCTTCTCTGTAGAGGATAAGGATTTTTTTGTGCTCACAGGAAAATCAGGGACAGGAAAGACAACCCTCGTCAAATTCCTTACGGGAAAACTGACGCCACCAGAAAAAACGATGTTCTACAATAGGCAAGATGTCTCCACTTTCACTCCGGAAGATATCCAAACACTAAGGAAAAGATTGGGGATTATTTTCCAGGATTATCAATTACTGGAAGACCTTACCGCCAAAGAAAATATCGTGTATCCATTAGAAATTTATGAACTCGGAGAGAGTATCATAGAGTCCAAACTCAAGCAAGTTATGCAAAAAATAAACATCAAGCATATTTTGGAAAAACCGGTGAAATTATTGAGTTCAGGAGAAAAACAAAGAGTTGCTCTTGCAAGGGCGTTGATCCATGATCCGGAATTTATCATCGCTGATGAACCTACGTGAAATCTTGATCGAGAAAACACGCAGGAGGTCGCTGACATTCTGATGAAAGTGCATAAAGCAGGTACGACGATATTCTTGATTACGCACGACATCCATCTGCTCAATTATCTCAAGGAAAAATACAACATCAAGATCCACGTCATCAAATAATCCTTTTATCCGTCTCATGTGCACCACGATTATGGCAGAAAGCAAGAAGGACATCATCAGCAGAAATATCGCTGAAGAAATAGATACGCTCGATATAGCAGGATATCTCAAGCAAGAGGTAAAAGATTTTTTGAAACATCTCCATTATTACAAGATCAAGAATATTCTTCAGAACATAGATGCACTCAAGGAGTATCTCATCTGTTTAGATCATCAAAACACGAACCAGATACACGAACTCGAGCATATCCACAACGAAGATATGGAACGAAACGAGCATCATGATCTCCATTATTATATTTCAAAAAAGGGATTGGAAAAGGTAGGAGAGAACAAAATCAAGCAAAAGATACGGGAAAATGATTTTAATCTCAACTACGTCATGCAAGGGATCAAAGGATTTCTCGTCTTGACGGCTGACGAATTCTGTAATGCCTCCCCTACCAGGATGTCCATCAACAGGATGCTTCGACAAAAACAATTGAAAGAGACAGGACACGTAGGCACGACCGAAGACGCATCATTACCCGACTAGCAAACAATAGAACTACATAAAAACAAACCTCACACGAGGTTTTTTTTATTATTCGGCGTCATTCCGGCGTCAAGTCTTGCAGCCGGAATCCATACAAAGCAAACTGGATTCCCGCCTTCGCGGGAATGACGTAAAAACGAGAATGACATAGACGCCGGAATTTGGAGCAAATAAAGATAAATGTCTTGAGAATTATCAGCAAAACCATATAGTCCAAATAACAAAAAACAAACATTTTATACGATAGATTCTGATTTTTTTCGTATGGCAGATTTCGATCATAAACTCTTAGCCTTGCTTGATGTGGTCATCGACAACTATATCAACAAAGGAGAACCGGTAGGTTCGAAGTTTTTGCATTCCTTGGAAGATGCGGAATATGCGCCTTCCACGCTAAGAAAATACCTAAATCAATTGGAAAAAGCAGGTATGGTCTATCAACCTTACAACTCATCAGGAAGAGTGCCCACCGTACAATGACTGACTACCTACATAGAAAATTTCTTGGTAGCCCAAGAAGAAGAGAAAAACGTAGAAGTGGTCAAAGTCAGGAGCTGATTGAAGCAATTAGTGGAAAGCATCTGAGGACTAGCCGACGGCGTGGTCGTAGGATTTGTCAGAAACGATGAATATTATTATCTAGGGATCAATAATCTGCTCAAAGACGATATGGTAGACGAATATCAAGCGACAAAGCATATCATCCGTTTCATCGAGGAAAAAAGGATCGTAAAATTCATAGACGGGAAAATCTTGAAAAAAAATCAGATATACTATACGTTTATTGAAGACCAGAAGACGCTTATCTCCTGCTTATACGCGAAAATAACGATTGATGATTACGATTGTATCATCTCCATCATCGGTCCCACAAGGGTAAATTACAAAAAAAACGTAGCAATATTCAAAAAAATATTACAATCTTTATGTAAATAACTATCATACCATGGCAAATACCATAGAAGCAAAAGATATTGAAGTCGGCGCTTGATGACTAGGCAAACAGCTGGAGAACAAGGATCGATCAAAAATAACCAAAGAGCTCAAGAACATTCCGACAGAAGACGAAGTGGCGAAAGAAGAGGCCGCGAAATTGCTTCAAAGAATCGAAGAGGGAGAAGAATGAACAGGAGGACAGATAACAAAAAAGGAGGCCACCCCTACACAGCCCAACCAAAACACAGATCCAATAGATCAAGCCATAAGCAAACTCAATCGTCCTGAAGCACCAGGATTGAGACAATCATATCAGACGATTCAAAACGACGTCGATGATATGAACAAATTACGAGAACAAGCAAAGAATTTCATCAAGAAGATATTCAGATTCGGACCCAAACAAGGGAATGCATAATCCATTTTTCCAAAAAGACTTTTAGTTATTTCAACATATATACATATGTCGATCATTCAAAGCGCTTGATGAATTGTTTATTATATTGCTTCAGACGGAGAACCTAGATATCTACTCATCAAAAGACACGCACTCAGTGGCAAGATAGAGCGAGTAGCACCAAAAGGCAAAATCCAAGGCAGCGAAGAGATAACCAAAGCGGCACTCAGAGAAGTGAGCGAGGAAACAGGCATCCCGATTAATCAGATGAGGATCAAACAGCAATTAGGCACAACTCAACTAAGAAATGTAGAAAAACAGAAAGGTCAGATGGACAAAGACGTGACCTATTTTCTGGTCCATTATTCCGGAGACCCTGATTTCGTCAAAATAGAACGTGCTGAAGGATATATCGGCATCCATAAGCGATGCACCTTGAATGAGGTATTGGCGCTCATCTATTACCAGGATATCAGAGAGTTGATAAGGAAAAGCTACGCGCTCATCAAGGAAAGCCAAAAGAACAACGATATCAAAAAAGATTTCATGAACAAACTCGGATAATTGAGACCAATGGAAACACGAAGCATTGAGTATCTTCATGAGGTCAAAATGATACCGGCGATTTGAGAAACAATAAATACGAATGTAGTGAAGTGGGTATTGATTTCGAGAACAGTCGGTGTAAAATAGATTGAAATTTTTAAGCGATTGCCTATACTTATAAAAAACGAACAATAAACAGGAAACAAAGAAAAAGAATACGCCTGTAGTTTGAGATCTGTATACCATTTTTATTCCATATACAAAGAAAGAATGGCAAAAACACCGGTAATTTCGTATCAATTCGTAGACGTACCCGTAAACATGCAAGAAGAAATCAAGGACATCATCAAAAAGAATCTTGAAGGGAAGATGGATTCGTATTTCAAAAAAATCTATTCAAAGAAAGAGACAGCAGAGATCAGGATAGATTATATCATCAGCAAGAACAAATTAGGGAAGCGGACAGGAGACTTCAAATTCAACTATGACGGAGAAATCTTCAAACGATCAACAGGAGAAGGCGGATTCAAGATCATAGAAGACATCCCAATCCATGCATTCGATCATTTCAAAGCTCACCTATCAGACAAGACAGAAAAACCAATCAGACCAAAAAAATAATGAGACATGAGTATCAAGACATAAGATAGGACTTCTTGCTACTTGCTACTTTTTACTTACTACTTTAAAAAAGTTATGAAGAAAAATTATCTTACCAAAGAGGGATATGAGCAACTAGTCGAGGAGCTCAACGAGCTAAAAAAAGTAAAATTGCCCGCCGTTTTGGAAAGACTCTGAGAAGCAAAGGCTATGGGAGATCTTTCAGAAAACTTTGAATACAAGTCAGCTCTCGAAGACAAGGATTTCATCAATTCCAGAATCACAGAAATTGAGAAATTGATTGAAGATGTAGAAATTATCAAAGAAGAGAAAAAGACAAAATCAGACAAGATAGTCGATTACGGTTCAAAAGTTACAGTTCAGACCGAAGATAACGATATCTATACGGTAACTATCGTAGGTACATGAGAGACAACCATGGATTTTGACAAAAGCTTCAAGGTGGATAAGGATTCCATCAAAATGTCATTGGAATCTCCTATGGGTATGGCGATAAAATGAAAAAAGGCAGGAGACGTCGTCAAGATGAGACTCCACACCTGAAAAAAAGATGTAAAAATATTGGACGTAAAATAATCCAGAAACTAATGAATAATTAAGAATTAAGAATGAATGATGTATGATTTGCACTATTATAATCTATCGTAATTACAATAGGTCATAATAAGACAGATACCAACATTATTCATTTTTCATTATTCATCATTAATTGAATTTTCAATGATTATTTCAGGCTTACCGCAGATCCATTATATTCTATATCAACGATTTCCCAATCATTCCACACATCAAAAGCAATCCTGCACGTAGCGGGATTCTTTTTGTTATCCGTTCATTTCAAATTGACGGTAATCGTATATGGATCTTCGTATTCAAGAGATCAGTCCATTGAATCTATAGTAGACAATTGAGAAAACGCATCTTGGCAATTGGATTGGATGAGATCCATCTTATTTTCTATGACAAATCCCTTATTTACCATCCTGAACATATTGGAGATATCCAAAACCATATCATCAGAGATGTTTTTGAAAAGGTATCCATAAAGATTATCATCAAACGTTGTTCGGAATCCTGTACTATGTTTATAGAATGTATATGATCGATAGGATTCAAAATTATCCTTATTGGTCTGGATATAATTGGTAATGAGATATTTGCAATCACGAGTCTTCAATATTTTGCTGCATGCAAAACGTTCGATATGAACGACAGGAGATTCACCAAAAAACACCACAATATCCGATCATGATTTGACAGCGCTCAACTGAGGTTGGGTAGAAAAATCCAGATAAAGAAGATCATCGACAAAAAAATATCTGTTATCCTTGAGAATCAATCATTGATCTGAAAATTTAAGTGCTGTCACCTCTACTACAGGCGTTATCTTGAAATATTTTTTGACCGTGCCTACAAGGATGATTTTTTTGTTGATATAGGCATTGAGATTGATAGTAGTACTTTTCAAGCCTACTTTAGTGCCATCCGGAGTTATGATGGAATGCGTATAGGTAGGGAAATTATTATCCGAAACTAGCTTACCGGAGAAGGACAAAGTAGCTCCCAACGTATAGACCATATTTTCTTGAGGCGTCTGATTGAATCTATCGACAATACCCGTAAATAGTCTGATCAAAAAATAGGTTCATACGCAAAGCAAGATAAAAAGGAAAATCACTCTTGCATTTACTATTTTTTTTTGCTTCAGCTTTCTTATAACCATAAGGAAATAGAGTACATAAAATCGACAAGAAGTGTTTACTTGTTTCTTGTCAGTGCATCTAGCTATATTGTAAAAAAAATGAGCACAGTGACCTACTATAATGATTTTACAAAAGAAAGCAAGAGTATCGGATCGGACAAAATTTTAGATCAAACAGCTTCTCACCTATGGAAAAACAACGAAAAACACTAATAGAAGAGTTCATAAGCATAAATTCACACACCAATCTCTCAGCCATCAGAGATCCAGAAGGAATTCGGACCAAGCACATCCAAGATGCGCTAGAAATCAACAAAATTCAGAACTTCAAGCCAAAATCTACCTTATGTGATGTAGGAACCGGAGGTGGTTTTCCCCTATTGCCAATAGCGATAAGCAATCCAGAACTCCAATGTACAGGCATAGACTCCGTCAGAAAAAAAGTGGATGCCATCAATCACATGAGTCAAGCAATGAAACTAGCGAACGTCAAAGCAATACGAACAAGAGCGGAAAATCACAGAGAACAATATGATTATGTAACCGCTAGAGCTGTGGCATATATAGATAAGCTTTTACCGCAAATCCATCATCTCGTCAAAGCATGAGGAACGCTCATCCTCTATAAACAACAGAGTCCGGAAGAGCGCAAGGATATAGAGAAATTGGCACCGAAATATGGATTTAGAATACGAAAAAAACACGAATACAAACTGTTTGACGACGATATCTCAAGAATCATCTATATTTTGAGGAAATCCTAGGACATTGCTTTTTCAAAGAAAATATATATAGATAAAATATAAACACAAAAAAATCTACCACTATGAGAATCTTCGGAAAGCCATTCACAGAATGGTTCACAGTTTCCAGGGTTCTCGTAACCATTGGAAACCTACTGTTTTTTTGCTACCACTTTTTTTGGATTGGTATCGACGGATATGTCAGTGTAATAATCCAAGTCATTGCGTTGATCGTAGAGTATCTCGTCAGCGGGATCTACGAAAAATTGCTATTGAAGAGCAATCGGAAAATCAACGAACTGACCCGTCGCATCAAAAAAAGGAAGTGGATAGTACAACTACCAAGCAAAACGTTCTTGTATATCAGCTGTTTCTTAGCAATATATATAAGCACGTACTTCCTTCGCCTCTATGTCTTCTACCTGATTGGATGGGGAATGACCTATGAAAATATGATAGAAAGCATGCGAAATTCCTTTATAGTCTCACCAGTTTTGGGAATTGTCATGGGATCGATCGTTATATGGCGAAAAAAAAGAAACCTGAAAAAAAGGAAAAGCGCCTCGGTATGATGAAGCGCTTTTTTACTATAAAAAAATAATCAATTTTTTATATATCAAATCATATAAAATTTCGAGCCATCAATCTACCAATATACACCGTAGTCCGAGCACGATATCCCGAACATCCGATTTGCCCTAAGGCAGGAGAGAGAGATAATGATCTTTATGTGACAAAAGTATTTCGTGATATTGCTCTGATGGCGAGAAAAAAAAGAGAAAAGCGTTTTTGGATACTTTTGGCGCTTACCAAAAGTATCCCCAGCGGAGCGTTTGAAAAAATTAAAGAGTAAAAAAAATATATTATTCGAACAGCAATA
>CAZIVH010000029.1:0-11396 GCA_964542965.1 uncultured Candidatus Peribacteria bacterium
ATAGCTATCACCATGTTTGTCTCCTGTCTGATCGCAATCAGCATCCAGTTGTATGACGATAACTATCAAAGAAAATTACCCATCAAGGGAATTTTTTTTCAAGAGAAACAAAACAACCAAAATCAAAATGATGGAAATAACATTTAAGGAAGAAGACTGTGAACTCCTCGACAAAGCAGTCAGAGAATCAGGATTCAGATTACCACATGTAAAGGAATTCCTGGAGACAAACAAAGGAGCAATGCCTCTCCCCGTATTGAAGTTACCGAGAGAAGAAAGTATCAATCTCTCCCAAGCTTTGGCGTTTATCCCAAAAGGCGAAGGAGAAAACTTATCGAAGCTGTTAAGAAAACAGATTTACAAAAGACACTAAAAAAGCCGCGGTTTGCGCGACAAGATCAGGTAGTTTCTACCTGATTTTTTTAATAATTCTTTACATGCTTGTAGCAATTGGTCCTAAGCTGACCATTTATTTTTCGTGTGAAACACGTATTGGTTCATTTCATAGAGGATCTGACAAATTCGAACGTACCTTTATCCTGAGCCTTGGCAAGCGTAAACACTTGTTCATTGCTGCCGCTTTGTCCATCATAAGAGAATCCTATGATGATCGGATAATCACGGACATTCTGCAACTTCAAGTCAAAGACAGGAGAGAATATCGTAGCGTCCAAACCGGGATCTTTGATCATTACGCCGTTGATCTCCGCTTCATAGAGATTTCTATAATACGTCGAATGCGGAGAATAATCGATGACGGACAATCAGAGATTGGTGAGCGATCATTGATAGAGTGCAGTCGCGACGCCGCACAATCCTCATCAGTAAATCATAGTTGCTCCATCGCCTACAGTCACCAGTCATTCGACATACGGATATCATTCTTGGCCGGGACGATAATGAAGTTCTTTCAACGTGCTGAAAATCTGGCCTGGCATGAGGATCCTGACGGTTCAGATATTGTGGAATGCCGCCATGATATTGTGCCTCCTATAATCGCGATCCTCATTGATCCTGGATTTTCGCGAAACAAGCTCATATCAGAGATCCCTTAAATCCTGCTCGGTCTTGAAGAGATAAAGAGCTCATAGACTATCATATTCCTGAGCATCGATAGTCACGGGAACAAAAATCAAAGAAGAAAGATATCTTTTGATATCGATGAAATTGTCAGCGAATCAGGATAACTTACTAAACAACAAAACATCCAGACTATCTTGAGCGATGATCGGCTTCATAAGCGTATATGCTCATGATTGCAGGACGATCGCTTCATCGACGTCTCGGCTGTATGGTTGCGTGATAAAAGCAGGATATTGCTGTTCAAGCAAATGTTTCACTACACCTATTCTGACGCTGCGAATAAATTGTTCAAAAGAATCACTGGTCTTCAACAAAGACACTAAATCATCGCTATCTATCACATACACGATTTCTGCGGATGCTGAAGCATGTTCATAGATACGTTGCTTCGCAAGCAAGAAGTCTATCTGGGTAAAGACATACGGCATATCATGGAGAAGATCATCGAATCGATAGACATCCTGGATCACCGGCAGATCAAATACAGAAAACGGAGAAACATGCTGCTGTTCTCCAGTAGCTGCTCGACTCATCCCGCCAAAGAGCAAGGATATGGCTATGATAGACAAAATAATCCTTTTCATAGCAGAGTAAGAGGATAAAAGAAATTCCTCACCCTATCATTATATCCGCTGCTCGCTTTTTTGTCAAAAAAAAGCCCCTCTATCTTAGAGGGGTAAAAGGAGTAATGCCTATCGTCATGAAACTAAATTATAACAGCTTCTAAATTGTTCGCCGTTGGCTTCCCGCGTATAGCAGTTCCCTTGATGTCAAATATAGTTCAATTCGCCGCGATCCTGTTCTTTACTGAGCACGAACAGCTCTTCTTTTCCACCCTTAGTCCCATCATAATTCATCACGAGGACAACGGGGTATTCACGGATATTTTTGAAGACAAAATCTTTTTGATTGCCTCACATCCTATAGACAGCGACATCCAGACCGGGAATCCGGTATTCTTTACCGTTGATCTCATTCTGATAAAGATATTTCCAGGTCTTGGTATGATTGTATCTCGTGATGATATCGAAGGCTTTGTTGGTGATGATAGCAGCATTGATGCCTCGAGAAGCGCCACAGATTCCTCCGCCTTTTACGTTAGAGACACCTCACATGATAGCGAGTCCAGAAACGGTATCTTTCTTCCAGTTATGGGTAGCGGGATCATAATGAATTTCATCCATAAAGGATAATTGCTGTTGAGGATTCAGGACTCTCACATTTCCGATATTCCGATAAGAGATCATAATGTTCTGGCTCCTTCGCGCAGCGTCATCATTGATTCTCGTCCTATACGAACTGACAACATATCCAAGGTCTTTCAAGTCTTGTTCAGTCTTGAAAAGATAGACAGTTTTTAACTGTTGAAAATCTTCATCTGTCCGAGTGATTTCCTCAAAAGACGGTTCAGAGAATTTGCCGAATCGAGAACGATGTGCATACACCTCCTCTATTTTTTTCAACAACAGAACATCCAGATCATCTTGGACGGAGATACCGCTCGTCACGTAATAGTCAGGATAGGACGGATAGAGTTGGCTTCCCGTTAAATGGACAAAATCATTTCCCGGACCGAATGGCATAGTGACAAATCCGCTAAATCACTTATCGATCAATACTTGGAGTGATTGGATTCTAAAGGCATGCAACAAAGTAGCTTGTTGTGATTGTTGTTCTTTCTGAGATAAATTAAGCGCAACCGTAACCGCAGAACAGAGAACAGATAGCGATACAAAAAAAAGAATAAGTATTTTTTTTAGAGACAACTTCATGGGTTCACCAAAAAATAAAAAAAGCGTGAATATTCACGCTTAAAGAATACAAATTCAAGTAAAAAAGTCAATACAAAGAGAGGTTATAAAAAAAATGTCAATTATATGGATTTTTTGAAGACTTTTTTATGTCATATACCAATGATCAACTACGAAAAGCAAAAACAAATTATTCATAAATGAGTGGTATGAAAAAATAACATATAAAAAAACCCGCTGGGCATACCATGCGGGGATTTCTAAAGCGCATTAATCTGCATACCATCCTAATGGCGTCAGATGTATGAGAACTTGACTCAGAAGACTGAGCATGCGCTGGCTTATATATATAAGCGAACAAAGCACCAAAGACTATAAGGAAATGCTAGGAAAAAGCAATACCTATGCAAAGATTATGCGCGTAAAGCAGTTATATCCGGCAGCGTTATCCGTGCACATGAAATCCCATATCCGGTTTTATCGATAGAAAATGGTTCAACCGACCTTGGATTTTTGATAAAGATAAGGATACAATATTTCTTGGACTTCGCCCGTTCAAAAATTTCAGGCAACGGAGAATGAAAAGCAATGGCTCCGGAACCCCCATATCTTTTAAGAATTTCTTTCAACTGATTTTCTGAATACTGTTCAAATTGCACGACTTTTTCCACCTCAGCTTTCGCGGTAACCTCCTTTCACGCATCCTTAAAATAGATCGTATCTCCAGACCCGATCCTATTTCGTGGAGCGACTTTCATCATATATCGCCTAGATTCTATCGTTTTCTCTCAGGAAAGAATCTTAGGGATCAATTTCCGCTTCGGATTCATGATAGCGAGATGATCCATGAAATAATCCAGAAATAAAACGTTCCTTGTCTCAGGTTATTGCGAGAAGTGAAACGACGAAGCAATCTTAGTTTAAGATGGCCACGCTTTGCTTGCGATGACTATTATGATTTCTTGTACAAGAATATGCTCGGCTTGCCGTGCTTGTCGTCAATGGTAGCATAAGGCTTATGCGTAGCGAATTGGAAAGAATTGGAGATGATGATGGCATCTTTTTTCATATGTTGGAAAATCCGGGATTCGATCTGAGCCATCTGTTCAGGAAGAAGATAGACATAGATATAATCATAGACGTGAATGTCTGCCAGAAGAAAATCTTTTTTGAGCAATTTCAGATCGGGATATCAGAAAATCTTGTTTAAAATCTTTCCATAGACATAGGGCATATGCTGAATCTCATATCCATCGCATTGTACGCCAAACGTCCTCCAAAAAAACCTCATAGCCTTCCCGTCTCCGCATCAGAGATCGACCAATCTCTTGCCACGGACAAGATTGAGCTGATTCATCAAACGGATATGTCTGTCAAATGAGGGGACATACATAGCGAACGTGCGCCTGCGAAAAAACGAGGAAAAAAGTCCGTAATACACCCATAAAACAAAAACAACCACCAGAAGCAGCAGAAGCAGAACTAGCAGTTGTTGTCGTAACATATGTAGAGATTAGAGAACTAAAGTATGGCTTTGAGCTTTACATTATTTAGGATTGATTACAATGCCTTTACCCTTACTTGTCCATTCTATCCATTTAGCCTTGAGCAAAGCTCTATATTGTCGAGCATATTGTGCGACACTGAAAATAGTGGTAGTGACGATATATAAACCTACACCTGTTTGCATAGTATAGACAAACGAACCGATCATGAAGACCATGAAAATATTCATAAATCCCATCATCTTACCCATGTCAGGTACCTTTTGTCCCGGAACGCTTGGCGTAACAGGTTTAGCGAGCGTAGTCAATTTTGTCTGGAAATAGGTGAACACGGCAGCGATGATAGTAAGAACGATATTCTTGGTTCCCAAAAGATCCATACCAAGGAAATGTGTATTAATGACTCCTGTTTGCAACGCATCAGATTCTACGAAACGAGCGCCGAAGCTATTGAAGAAGCTATAGAGCCATTCTTGAGGAATAGTGGCGCTAGCCATATGTCTGACGACATAATACAATCAGATAAATACAGGGATTTGGATAAGCATCATGAGACAACCTTTGAACGCTCCTTTTCCATCAGTCTTGAAGACTTTCATCGTCTCTTCGGAAAGCTTTTTAGGATCATCCTTATACTTTTCTTGGATCTCCTGGAGCTTTGGTTGAAGCGCACCCATGCCTTTTTGCATATCATTGCCCGCTAAGGTTTGTTTGACCATAAGCAACCTGATCGTGATCGTAAGCAATACGATAGCTATACCGAGATTACCTCAAAAAATAGCCAAGAAAACAGCTAAGATATTGAAAATTGGACGATACAGAATCTCTGTAAACAACATTCACAACATAATCAAAATTTTATTAAATAAAATTTGAGGTGAAAGGTACAAGGTAGAAGGTGAAAGAAAATAATTCCCATACCTTGTTCCTTTACCCTTGTCCCTCGTCCTTAAGTCTATATAGTCATTACTTCTTCACTTTTATTTTTCACGAGCTCATCGACTTTGTCATTCATGGTTTTTACTAATGCATCAATCTCTTTCTCGTTTCTCTTGCTTTCATCCTCACCGATTTCTTTGGCATCGAAAATAGCCTTGTTGTCTTTCATAGCATCTTGTCTAGCGACTCTGATGCGTCATTTTACTTCTTCTCCCATGGCTTTGACTTGTTTGGTGATCTCTACTCTTCTATCCTGAGTCAACGCAGGCACTCTGACGATGACATAGCTTCCCTCGTTTTGGGGAGCAAGTCCTACGTTTGCGTCATAGATAGCCTTTTCAACATGTTTCAATTCGTTTTTGTCTCGTGGTTCTATCTTGATTGTCTGAGCGTCCATCAACGTAACATGAGCGATCTGAGGGATCTTCATAGGTCCATATGACGCTTCCACGGTGATATTTTCGACTAATCACGCTGAAGCTCTTCCTACTTGTAACGCTTTGAGTTCTCCAGTGAAATATTGAATAGCTTTGTCCATCAATTGACGATACGGTGTCAAATCCATGATAAATAATAATAAACTGATAAAAATACGTATACATTGAATTTTAGGCTTTCAGCTTTAAGCTCTTATCCCGCTTTAGCGGTGGTTAAGCTTTGCGCTAAAACATAATAGTAAATCGGGTCATATTTGCAATATAATATATTCAAAGAACGGGTAAAATAATTCGTAATTCATAATTCGTAATTTGTAATTGCATTTTCAAAGGATTTCCTTAGTATATACCTGTTATTTCAAATTATAGCGTAATGAACGAAAGCGTTCTCACTCTTACCTTGTCCTACGGCGTGCAATCAGGACTACCAAAGAGTGCACCCGATTATCATTAAAGACTATGAATACAGCCATAGATGGACACGTAAGGAATAACGAGAGCACTTTTTTAATTTTTACGAAAAAACAATGACAGCATTTACAGAACTTTGAATCTGAGAAAAGACATTGGCAGCAATCACGAAAAAATGATTCGTCACGCCTTCTCCGATCCAAGAAAAAGTTATTCCCCTCTTACTCAAAGGAGAAAAGAACATCATCGGACAAGCGGCTACCGGTACCGGTAAGACGGCAGCTTTTGGTATTCCCTTGATTGAAAAATTAACCCCAAAAAACAAAGTCCAAGCGCTCATCCTAGCGCCTACGAGAGAGCTCGCAACGCAAATTGCGGAAGAAATAGATTCGATGCAAGGAAACAAAGGTCTCAAAGTCATGGCGATCTACGGCAAACAATCCTATGAGATCCAGCACAGAGCATTGAAAAGAGGAATCGATATCCTCGTGGGAACACCAGGAAGGATCATGGATCATCTCGATAGAAAGACATTGGATCTGAAATATCTGGAATATTTTATCCTCGACGAAGCAGATGAAATGCTTGATATGGGATTCATCGACGACATAGAAAAAATCTTCAAACAGACGAATCCAGAAAAAAAAGTCTTGTTATTTTCTGCGACCATGTCCAAAGATATTTTGAAAATCGCAAAAAAATATATCGGCGAGTACGAGCTGATAGAAGTGGAAAATACCCAGAACAAAGGAGAAAACACTGATCAAACCTATTTCGAGGTCAGCGAGAGAGATAAGTTTGAATTGCTCCGCAGAATCATGGATACGGAAACGGATTTTTATGGAATCATCTTCTGCCACACCAAAGCGGATGTAGACGAATTGGTATCGAGATTGAATGACGAAGGATATAGCGCAGAATGACTTCACGGAGATCTCGCACAAAAACAGAGAGAGCATTTTCTCAAGCGTTTCAAAGATAGGAAAGCGAGCATCTTGGTAGCGACAGATATCGCGGCAAGAGGCATCGATGTTAACGATGTGACGCACGTCATCAATTACGCGATCCCACAGAACGCGGAAAGATATACCCACAGAATCGGAAGAACCGGAAGAGCAGGCAAGACGGGAACTGCGATTACCTTCATCACCCCGAAAGAATACAGCAAGATGTCCTACCTCAAGAAAGTGAACAAAGTGGATATCAAAAAAGGACAAATCCCAGACATAAAAGGCGTTATCGAGAAGAAAAAAGACAAGCTCAATGAAAATATCCAGGGAGTTTTGAAAAAAGAAAGCCATAAAGACTATGTAGAAATAGCAGATAAGTTGATAGAAAACAGCGACGCTCGCGACGTCGTGGCAGCATTGCTCAAGATGCATTACGAAAGCGATTTTGACCAAACAAGATACAAGGATATCATAGAGCAGACGAGAGAAAATAGATTTGGGAATAAAGGGAATTCATGAGGCCAGCAAAGATTATTCGTGGCGCTAGGAAGAAGAGAGGGGTATACCGCTCGCTCGCTCTTGGAAATGATCACCAACGAATCAGGAGTCCCAAACAGGGAAATAGACGATCTCAAGATGATGGATGATTTTTCGTTCATCACGGTTTCACCGATGAATGCTGCAATCATCACCAACGCCTTCGCCAACAAGACTATCCATGGCAAAAAAGCGATCATCAATAGAGCCAAAGACTCCACAGGAGATTCTAGAGGACCAAGAAAAGAATTTAGATCAACGAGATGAGGAGAGAGATGACCAAAAAGAGAATTTGGAGATAGACCTTCATATCCGAGAAGAGATAACGACAGATATCCGAGAAAAGAATATGGTAACTCGTCCACGTATGTGGGGAAAAAAGAGTTTGGAGAAAAAAAATCGTTCTGATCCAAAAAGGAATTTGGAGAAAAAAGAAACTACGGAGCTAAAAAAAGTTTTTGAGACTATCCGCCAAGAAAATCATTCAAAAAATAGCATAAAAAAACTCTGCTCACCAGCGGAGTTTTTCTAATTGAAAAAATATCGCAAATAACTACAACCAAAAAACCGTGAAAAACGAATAACTAATAACGAAAAACGAAAGAATTATTTACATACAAACTATTGTAATTCCATAATAGTCCACATCAAGACAATACCAACATTATTCATTTTTCATTTTTAATTTTTAATTAAGTTTTTTATGTCTCTCGCAAACAAATATCGTCCACAAACTTTTGATACCATCATCGGACAAGCACACATCACAGAAATATTGAAAGCGCAGATGAGCACACACAAGCAGATACATCACAATTATCTCTTATTCGGACCGAGAGGGACAGGGAAAACGACTGCTGCGAGAATTTTGGCGAAAGCGATCAATTGCTTGGATCCTCAAGACGGAAATCCTTGCAACAAATGCTTCAACTGTCAGACGATAAATGAAGGGAAAACGCTTGATTATGTGGAAATAGATGCTGCTTCTCATACGGGAGTCGACAACATCAGAGAAGAGATTCTCGACAAAGCAGCATATCCACCAGCACAGCTCAAGAAAAAAATCTATGTCATAGATGAAGTCCATATGTTAAGTAAATGAGCTTTCAACGCATTGTTAAAGACCATTGAAGAACCAAGAGATAATGTCTGCTTTATTCTTGCGACGACAGAATTGCAGAAAGTGCCAGAGACAATAATCTCTCGCTGCCAAGTATTTAACTTCAAGAAAGTCGACAAGAAAGAGATAGGCAAACATCTGAAAAAAATAGTAGAACAAGAGAATCTCAGCTCCACTGACGCAGCAATAGAACTGATTGCAAAGATCTCCGAAGGCTGTGTACGTGATGCAGTGAAATACATAGATCAAGTGAGTGTTTTGGGCAATATCGACGAAGAGCACATCACGAAATTTCTCGGTGTCGCATCTGAAGTATTGATCAAGGATTTTCTTGAATTGATAAAGGCGGGGGAAGCGAAAACCATATTTGAAAGAGTTGATGAAATCCATGGACAATGAATAGATCTTCATAGTTTTGCTAAACAGACGCTTATGTATATCGATCAGATCTTCATGGAGGATATCGATTTTTCCACCAAGATCTCTGAAGCATTCACAGACATCATAGGAAACATCAGACAGTATCCTTATCCTACAATCGTTTACAAAGTTGCGTTACATAAGCATTTGGAAAGAGATGCAATAAAAAAATAATTCCGCAAGAAGCGGAAAAGATGTGTTTTTTTATGATATCGATTCTATACCGCTTTAGTGGTATAAAGAAATAATTGCTATGAAAAATTTATATGCTGCAAGATAGAATAATGACAGAAAACGAAATACGCTTTGATGATATTCTCAACCAATTCATCGAAAAGATAGAGAAACTTTCCATAAAGAATTCTCTAAAAGACAAATTGATCATCAACAGGATAACTGGCGACACAATAGAATTCATCACTATCAGTAAAGTCGCTCAGCTCGTTTTCAGCAATATGGACAACATGAGATATATCGAAGAAAAAATAAGCGAAGTGTTGGGCAAATCCGTAATGATCAAAGTGCAATTTGAAAACAAGGAAGAATATTTCGCTAGGAAATTAGAAAGCATATAAATTTTTTTATACATTCACGCACGAATATGCAACAATCCACTGTGTCATTCAGAAAGCTAGCTGAAAAGATGGACAATTTCGATAGCGCTCGTCAATGGACCAATCTGAGTCCGGAAGATCTGGCGAAATCTATCATATTGGAAGGTGCAGAACTCCTAGAGCATTTTCAATGGGATGTGACACTAAGGAATAGAAAGGATACGCCGCTCAAGAAAGATCAGGAAGAGATTGAAAAAGAGGTCGCTGACATCCTGATTTATCTCATGAAATTTTGCCGCGAGATGAAAATTGACATTGTCAAAGCAACGATGAAAAAGATAGAGAAACTAGAAAAGAAATATCCGGTAGATTATAGGAAATGATGAGGACATGAAGAATATATAAAGATCAAGAAGGCATATAGGCAAAGCAAATAATTTATCATCAAAGATGCATGCAGCTACAGCTCAATCACTTATATACCCATCGAGAAAGACTCCAAAAGCAGCACGGAGAAAAATCGCTTTCCGCAATCCACGGAGCGGGATGCACAAAGAATCCTGACATCTGTTTCGTGTTCATGAATCCGACCGGAAAAAATGTGTCAGCAGTCAAATGATGGAAAGGAATTCGCGCTCCACGACTAGGGACCAAAAATGTGCGAAAGATTTTTTACGAAGCTAAACTCTTAGACAAAAAACTCTTTGATCAGATCCAACTCATGAAAACAGACGATCGAACAGAAGAATTCGCCGAAACGCTTTACCTTCATATCGCAAAAAAGAAGATTTATATCACCAACCTAGCAAAGTGCACACAGATAGACGCAAGACCGTTAAAGGATAAAGTATTCAAAGACTACCTAGCGTATACGCTAGAAGAATTGGCGATATTGCAACCCAAACACATCATCACCTTCGGTAATCAAGTGAGTTCCATCCTTCTAGGCAAACCTATCAAAGTTTCTGACTACAAAAACAAAGAGCATGAACTCCTTGATATGTATTCCAAGCCTTCAAATATTCCATCCTTCCATCTTTCAGCCTCTCCATCATCGCAACATAAAGTCTATCCCGTCTTCTATCCTGTCGGCCAAGGCATGAGAAATATGCCCAAAGCGATAGAGAGAATAAAGAGTATTATAGACGACTAATATGTATCCAAGAGGATGTCTTTGTTTTTATCGAGAAGCAGCTGAACTAGTCTTTGATAATGATCAGAGTATTTTTGGACATATGGTTGGGTTACTCCTTTGGGCAAGAGCGATCGAAAAAGACGAGCAGGAATTTTTCTTTCATACGTATCAAATTCCAAGATCAAGAAAGTTTTGGGGTCTATCTGAAAATCAGACACATTGATGATATGTTGAGCATCATTGATATGTTGAAAACGAGTATCGTTTTCATCTTTTACCGTCATGACGACATCTTTTACCTTTTCAAAATCCATAAAAAAAAGCTGGATATCCTTAGGTTTGAGAGAAGTTCGAAGCTCTTGAACGGAGATTTGTCAAAAAGTATGAGAATGGAAATTCAGCGCATAGAGAGAAGTATCTTTATTGTTTTCAAATATCCTTTTGCGGTTTTCATCCAATTGATCATCCAAAGAAGAACGATCAGCAGATTGTTTGAGAGGAGTATGATCGACTCCACGATAATATTTCATAAAATCATTCTTATGCTGAGATTT
>CAZIVH010000030.1:0-10312 GCA_964542965.1 uncultured Candidatus Peribacteria bacterium
CAACAGTTTCAATAAGTTATAGGAACACGAGAGATTGACCTTTAGAAATAAATTAATATAGTATAAAAAATAAAAAAGGGAAATATATGAAACCAGAATTAGAACAAGCAATTGAAGATTTCAAAAAAGAAGTCACAGAAATGAAAGAGTTCGAACTCTTTTTAACAATCGAAAGCTTAGGTGGCATACTATGGAGAGAAAAACACGATTTTTCAGACGGCAGACTCGAAATGTCTGCAGAAGATTTCAATGAAAATCAGGAGCACTATCGCGCCCTCCAGAAAGAATGCCTTGCTATGTTAAAAAAATTCGACGTAGATCCTGAATCGGTCAACGACAAACCCAATGGCAGTTACTGGAAATGGTACGAATTTTGGAAAACATGGATGAATAGTTTCCATAAAGAAGAATGGGAAGATATTGAAAACAAATTCTTACAAGATGAAAACGTGGACGAACTCCTTCCCCAAAAGAAATGGAACGAATAAAAAACAGCAGAGAAAAACCAACTCTATCATATATTGTGATAGAGTTTTTTTATTTCCCATTGTTTTTGTGGTAAGAACACATATATTCATGCAAAATCCACTATTTAGCATTTAAAGTCCAAAATTTACATGGTAAATTTTGTTAAGGTATTTTTCATCTTCATAGTCCTCTACCACGTTCTGGTAACAATCCTCTGTTACGGGATTTTCGGGTGACAATATCAAGAAGCGATATCCATGACAAGAGATAGCATACGGATAATATTTATTCTTGCCGTAACAGTGACACATATCAAACAAGGCAAACAGTTTCTCTCTACACGAAAATATCCGCTCATAGCGCTATGAGCACTCATGCTGTTTAGCGTAGGCGTTTCCAAACGAATGGGAAAATCACGATACGATATCGCCATAGGAATCAAATACGGACTACGATATCTGATCATCCTTTTTACGGCGGCATATGCAGGATACGCATTAGCATATACAAAAAGCAAAGAAAAATTCATGAATTTTCTGCGCCGATTCATCTATGGACTCATTATCGTCGTCATCGTATGATTCTTGCGGCAACTGACAAAATTGATCATACCGGAATTTTTTCACCGGCTTGGCTACGGACCGCTCAAAGATTTTGCATTCGGCGATAAACCTCCTATCTATTATCTTACCGGATACCAATGAACTTTGAGACGGCAAGGGATCTTCGCAGGACCGAACAATTACGGATATTTCCTTATTGCGTTTCTCCCGGCGATACTACTAGTCGCAAAGCAAAGATTATCATCCATAAAGAGATTCATTATAACAAATAAAACAGTACTATTGAATAGCTCAATTATCACCATACGGATTGCTGCGATCATCATGACACTCTCGAGGACAGCATTCATCGGTGGAATTATATGATTAGCATTAGTAAATATCCAGCGAATCAAAAAACATAAGAACATAGCGCTAGGGATAGGAATACTCGGGTTAGCAGGAATCGTAGGATTGAGCATTTTAAAATGAAGTTCAACCATCGGTCATATACAAGCAAAATTCGGCAGTATATCATATGTATTGCAACAACCAAGCGGATACGGACTCTGAACATCTTGACCAGCTATCCACCACAACGGTACGATATTGCCGGAGAATTATTATATACAGCTAATGCTTGATATCGGTACGATAGGATTCATAATACGAACTATAGTCATACTCAGTATAATGCGACTATCCAGGAAGATCCAAAAAGCATTCGCTACCATACAAACGGACACAAAAGAACAGACGACATATCTCCTTCGACAAGGCCTGAATATAGGATTTTTTGCATTACTGATTATGGGCATATTTCTGCACGTCTTCGAAGATAGTATGGTAAATTATCTTTTTTTCATCATGCGAGGGTTACTCATGTGATACCTCTCTACGTACATTACCAGAAAAAAATAAAAAAAATAGCTGTATCCACAGCTACATTTAGTCTATTAGTTGTCGCCCGCTAAAGCGGGCTTTTGCCAAATGAATCTATGTATCGTATTCTACTTCTAATTTAATCTTATCCGGAACCAATGCTTTCGGTACAATGATCTGCAAGGTATTATCCGGAGTGAGTTTGGAATGAATCTTGTCGAAATATACTTGTGGAGGTAAATCGATGATCATGTCGATAGGCCCCCGATAGCACTCTTCCTTGAGCGGAATCAGATGTTCTTTCACTTTTGGTTTAATTCTCTCGCCGGTAATTACCAACCTATAATCTTTGACATGTAAATGTAAGCTTTCTTTCTTCACTCATCACAAAGGAAGCATAATGACAATCTCCTGAGGGGATTCGTAGATATCATATGGAATGCTAGGTATTTGATCAGCCTGTTTCATAGATACACAGATTAGAATATAAATATTATTTAGGATTCTGGTTTGCTTCGAGATCCAGGCCGATAACCTTGACTATCTGATTTCTTCTTTTTTCAGGTCTAGGTATCCAGCGGAATTTGATTTCACCGTTACGTTCGCTATCACCTTCAGTCAATACGATAATATCACCATTATCAAAGATGCTATACAGCAATCATGATTTTTTTATAGTGATACTCTTAACGCTTTGCGTACTGATGGTTGATACATTTCTCTTAAGTATCCCTCCCTGTTCATACATCATGATAGAATTTGGAATAACAATGATGAAATCCATCTTGTAATCTATATATTTACCCAGAATCGGAAAAAGAAAAACGACATCTATGATCAACATAGAAATCAAGATATAAGAGAAATAATCCCCGCCTAACCGTTTATAGAAGAATATTAGGGCAAGGATATTGGTGAGCAACAACACGGTAAACGGTATGCCAACCTTAATAATATGATAAAGCTTGCTTCTTCAAAAGCAAAGGACATTCTCAGGTCCATATTGAAGCTTATATTCTTCAAAAACCTTCTGCCTTAACTTAGTGTCAAAATTCGAAAATATTTTCATAGGAAAAAACACTAAGGATAAAATAGCGCTAGAACGTCTGGAAACGAGGGAAAAATCTCACATATACCTTGCCTATGATATGATCGAACGGTACTTCATATGTAGATCATTCATAACAGTCCAGCCCGAAACAGCAGCGAGAATCAGTAGAGAATCATCTATTATCTCACATAACAAACAATCACTCTTTGACCTCGAATTCGCTTTTTCAACATCTTGCATCTGTTTGCACAGATCACGTAAGATATTTCTCTTCAAGGATATTGCATTGTTCTATAGCATTCTCTGTTTTACAGACAGACACTCTATTGTTTTTTATCTTGATATTCTCTCCAGGCAATCAGATAACCCTCTTGATATATGGAATAGTCTTTCCAGGAGGAACAAAGACAATGACATCGCCTCTTTGAAGATCACTAAATCTCGGAGTGATTTTGTCCACGATAATGAAATCATTTTCCTCAAAGGTAGGAGACATACTCGCTCATACTACCGTATATGGGTTTGCGACAAAAAATCTGATAAACAGAACTATTCCTCACACAAATATCAAAAACGATACCATATCAAAAAGATCGAGGAGAAAATATTTGAATTTAGTCTTGAAGCTCATAGTCACCGAACGCTAATTGTATAAAACTGTCTAAAAAACATAGATACTTCTCTGTGCATGGATAAGTATCAATATAGGTATATACTTCATTTTTTGTTTGTAGTGGAAATCCTATCGACTAGAATGGTACATCTTCGTCTTCTGGGATAGCTGATTCAACAGCATCCAATACATGATCATCATCACCTTGTCCCTTAGGATCCAAGAAGATGAAATTGTCAACGATAATTTCAGTGGAGAATTTGTCTTTGCCCTCACTGTCTTGCCGTTTTCTTGTTCTCAATCTACCTTCAATGTAGATTCTCTTACCTTTGTTCAGATACTTAGACAATACTTCAGCGCCTTTACCGTAGGCTACACATCTGTGGTACTCTGCATCTTCCAGCACATTACCCTCCTTATTCTTGAATTTCCTGTTGGTTGCAACAGTGAAGTTCACGACAGAAGTTCAACTGCTTTCGATGGTCTTGACCTGCAGATTGTTCGTAGCTCTTCCGATAATCATTACCTTATTCAGATCCATGATTCGATCGAATTATCGTGTAAAAATAGGATGAAAAACATTCATCACATGATATGTAAACAAATATAGCATAAAATCAATTGATTTTTGTCGGGATTTTAGTAAATAATCACCACCAAAGTCCCAAAAAACTGTATGCCCAGATGGTGGAATTGGTAGACACGCTAGACTCAAAATCTGGTGTCCGTGAGGATGTGTGGGTTCGAGTCCCACTCTGGGTAATAGAAAATGATCTGAAGAAATTCAGATTTTTTTTATTTTTTGGAAAAGAATTGATCTATATTTTTTTTACTCTCCGATTGAAGAAATAGGGAAAAATCAGAAAAATGCTTGGAAAGATAGGCAATATCTTGAGCACGTAGAGAAACGACCGCATATCAATCAGTGGCTTTTCAAAGCTTTTGGATACTTTTGGTCTGCTGTGGAAACACTTCTGCAACAGACTTTTCCTGACCAGAAGCGTCCTTAGTTAAAAACGTCTCTCCAGGTTTAAAGGAAGGCGTTTTGACGACAAAAACAGGGATTCAAGCTTGCATGGCATGTTCTACCGACACCATAGCATCGTCAAAAGAGGTATGAAAATCTATGTCATAGAAGCTGTCCATCTGATAAATGAAATCAGGGACTTGGCCTTTTGTATGATACACAGAAAAATCGTTTTCCGCAATACGTTTATGTTGAAGATCAGAAGGTGAAATAATCTGTTTTTCGACAAGATAACGAAGCGCTAGTCCGACAAGATATTCTTTGCCTCGAACATATTTATTGAGATAGATCATATTGTGCATATAGGCACGCAAAAAAAGCACATCCAAAAGTGACTGGCTATCCTCAAACACGATACGATCTCATTCCCTGGAAAGGGTGACGGAAAGCAAAAGATCAAACGGTTTCTGATTTCTTGATAGGATATCGGATATGGCGTGAGCGAATTTGTCTGACCCGCCATAAATCTGAGGAGGAATGCCATACACATCATCAGCATATACTTCATCAAGATCTCTTGCCGTATAAGCGAACTTGTCTGCGACATCCAAAATATGTCCATACAGGGTTTTATTATTGTTGATGATATCAGAGATATCCTTGAGCGAAACGTCGAAATATGTCTCTATATCCTTTACGAGATCTGGATATTCATGGATATACGACAAGAAATTCTCTTCTTCCTTGAGATTAGGAAAAGCCTTCATGGTTACATCGCTGAATTTTGGCGTAGCGACATCATGAAGCAATCACGCAATAATCATGGTAATGACCTGTTTTTCATCAAATCATAATTTCCTGGCAATGATTTCTGCATTAAAAGCGGTATCCAAACTATGGACCAGACGAGTATGATGAGAATTGTACTCCACTCATTTAGTACCGATTCTGTGCAATCATATACCGTATTGAAGTACGCTATTCAAAGCGCGGAATGCTTTATGGTTACCTATAAGATGATAAGGATTGTTCTCTTTTTCTGTCTCCTTAAAAGAAAGATGTTTATATGAACAATAGGGACGATGCATGATATACAAATCATCGAATTCATCATCACAAAAAAGATCGGCATACAAATGTTTATCATATGCAGAATTCTGTCATTTCCCCAAAACATCAAAAAGCGTTATAAGCGTCTGTTTTTTTGTTTCATGAAGATCTTCTTCCACCCTCAAACGCACATAAGGTCATTCGATATTCTGAAATTTTTGATACATATCATATATAGGAGAAACTTTCATATCCTAGATACAAGATAAACAAAAAATGTTTTATATATTTAGAACAAAAAGTCAATACAATAGAATTTCTTGTTTTTCTCTGACTATTGAATATCACTACAACACAATGGATTTTACATCCTAATATTGCACGTATGTCAGAATATATATCAGAATACGAAAAAGAGAGGAGAAAAAACGAAGCCAAAAACAGAGGAGAAAAATGAGATATCAACAAAGAGAATGAGAAAGCGTTGCGCCAGAGTAAACTAAACCTCAAAGAACTCAAAGATATGATCAAAGAGTGATCGATAGAGCTCAATCAAGCAACGCTTGAAAAAATCCAAAAAGACAATAAGCTCGACAATACAGAATTCAACGACATAATAGAATCATTGGAGATGAAAGAGGTATTGAAGAAAATAGAAGAAATAACAAACAATCCAGATATAGAAAACATTTTACCAAAAGAGCTCAGAATAACACAAAAAGAGTTCAAGGATGCTTGTATGGACAAAGACAAAAGGCCAGCGTTATTGATGAAGATAGATACTGCCTTGGATTGTGTAAGCGATCAGGTGCGTAGCGGTTGAGGGAAGATATGAGGAAATCCTCTTTCTAGAAATATCGCCATGCGAGAAAATCTTATGTTTTTGGCAAATCAGAAAATCATACACATTCAAGAACACATGATAGATATGAAAAATTATTTACAAAATAATTAATCAGTATGTTTCGAGCAATAATAGGAAATCTTCTAGGCAGCATATCGACGGTATTATGGAAAAAAACGTTATTGATCTCTCGCTTACCTAAGATTTTTTTCCGTTTCCTGGGAGAATTGAATGGCATTATCATAGCGCTTATCCTGATAGCAATAGTAGGATTCAACCGACAAATATTGACGGACCGAAGAATTGTATGAGGAATAGTGATAATACTGCTCATCGCAATAGCCTACGACTATATACAGCAATGATTATACAGAAAAGAAAAAATATCCGCGCTTATGCCTTACGAAAACCTCAATAGCGTATTCACGATCATAGCCGGATTCCTTATTTTCAAAGATTCATCACGGATAGCGGTTGGCGTAGGAATACTCGTAATCATCATAACGATAGGCGCCTCCGTAGATTTCAAAAAGTTCGAACGGCCAAAAAATCTCAAAATGATTCTTCTTGTCCAATTTCTGATAGCGGCAGAATCAGTGCTTACCGGATATTTTTTGACAGACTTGGGAGACAAAGAATACTTCATCCTGTATGAAATCATCATCGTAGCGATACTCCTCATTCCTGTACTCGTAAAATGATATCTAACCAAAATCAAAGGTACAAAGATGAGATTCCGATGATATGAAACAGGACAAGCAACGGGAACAAATCTTTCATTTATCCTCTATCTTTTTTTGGTGTCAGAATTCGGGATAGTGGTTTCGACATTATTATCCTTCTTGGCAACAGGAGTAACGATGCTGTTCGGATATCTGATTCTCAAAGAGAAACCAAGCAAAAAAGATATCTATCTCACCATCATCACGACAGTTTTAGTAGGAATAGGATTCTACTTTAAGTAAACCTCATGAGAAATATTGTCTTAGTCTGAGCATGATGAACAGGAATGTCCGGCGTAGCGTGAATGCTACATGATTTATGATATACCAATATCGTGTGCATAGACGTAGTACAAAGCGAACTCACTGATAAACTAAAAGCAAAAGGGATGAAAGTCATCATTGATCATGGAAAATATAAGGTACAATTATGAGATATTATAATTTATTCTGAAGCCGCAGCAGAAAGGCCAGAAGTCCTCGAAGCGAGAAAGATCATGAAAGAAAATAGGAAAGTGATGGTCATCCTGAATTATTTCCAATTTTTGGGAGAAGTATCCAAATATTTCACGACGATAGGATTCACAGGGACAAATGGGAAAAGCTCATCCACTGCCCTAGCGATCCATACGGCAAAAAAATTGGATAAGCAATTCTGACTCGGCATCCTATGAGCATTAGTCCCAAGCTTCGACGACAAGAGCTATTCGATCAATACGAAAGCGAAAAAAGATATCAAAAACATTTTCGACGCTATTTTCACAGGAAAAAATCTAGACTACACACTCATAAAAAAGCGAGACTTTTTCGTGGAAGCTTGCGAATACAAAAGACATTTCCTAAATTTAGATTTGGATTATGCTATCATAACTTCACTGGAACTCGATCATACGGATTACTACAAAGACATGAAAGATTATCTTTCTGCATTCGATCAACTGATCACGAAAACGAAAAAAACTATTTTCGTACCGAAGTGATTGAAGTGAGTGAAATCCAAAAAAATCCAAGAAGTAGCTATAAAGAGCATTCCATTCACTCACCTGCTCGGCGACCATAACAATGTCAATGGATCATTGATTCTTGAGGCACTAAGTACAATCACAAAGCAGTCGAAAGCGAAAATACTTACCACTATGAAATCCTTTTGATGAATTCGAAGAAGATTGGAACATCTCAAAACAAACAGGAATGGCGCAAAGATATTCACGGATTACGGACACATGGCCTCCTCTATCGAGCTCGGATACCAGGCATTGAAAAAGAAATTTCCGAACAAAAAGCTCTTCGTTATCTTTCAGCCGCATCAGATAAATAGGATAGTCTTGTGATGGAAAGACTTCCAAAAAGCGCTGAAAAAATACGACCACGTCATGATCTACGACATCTATGCTGCGAGAGAGAACATCAAAGATTTCATCGATCACCACGCCTTCATCAAGAAGGAAAATATCAAGACATTGAATGACTTAGGCAATCATTTCGCCAAAGTCTGTTGATGAATCTACACCACGGATTTCGCAGTCATCACCAAAGCTATCGAGCAAACAAAAAACGACACCGTCATTATTATCTACAGCGCCGGCGATATCGATTATAAGGTAAGGAAATATTTAAAAAAATAGGCTTTCTCATGTCACTACCAGACATATTGAATACGGGATTCAAAGTGGACGAACCAAAACTTCGACAAGAACATCTTCCGATTGAAGAAATACATCTTTCTGAAATTGAAAACAATATGGATATACCGTATCGAGAACAAGAAGGGACAGATGATCGAAATCTGACGCCGAGAATGTGCATAGAAAATTTTGAAAAAGAGATTTGGCATGCGAAAAAAGTGATGGAAGCGGATTTGCAATATCCTATCGAACTCTATTTTCACAAAGATCAACGGATAATACTAGATGGCGTACATAGATACACCAAGGCAGTCCGCGAAGGACATACAACCATAAAAGTCAGAAGGATACCGGAAGAAATTGCACAGAAAACGAAAAGAACAGGGGAAAAATACAAACAACGAAAATGAGAAAAGAAAAAATAATTATTGTCTCTGATATAAGCCTACAATCTGCGATTGTGCGTTTATTTTTCCTCACATCAGTTCATACAGCCTTTCCTTGGAGAATCACGAAGATATTTCCAGTTTTTCCGATAGTGCATACACTTTGAAAATATATCTATGCGTTCAATTTGGAGGACAAGGAGCTCATCGAGCCAATTCTCCTCGAGAATTCTGTCCAAATACAGCAGTATCGAAACGGTCTTGAGAAAAAACGATACGGACTCATTCGACAGGAATGTTCGCAAGCAGTAAATGATCCCAAGTCCCCGCAGGCGCATCAGGATCATCGACGACAAGCGCCAACGTTTTGGTATTGGCAGGGATGTCTTCTACAATCAATATAGGAAAATGTCCTTCGCCGTCGCATGTATATTTGGAAGGCATCAGTCCGTTGTCGATAAAGTCAGAGGAAATATGCATTGTGGTTTTTGAAATAGGTAAAAGATTTCATCAGCTACAAAAAAATCCCGAGCCATCAGAGCTAGGATTCCCATGTTTCACTAAAATATCGCCATCACAGATCCGCGTATCTTCAGGAGATAGGAATCTCAGACCTGCAAGGACAAGTATACAAGCAACGATGATAATGAGCCATATACGTTTTCTCATAACACCCAAAGTGGAAGATAGAAAGTGGAAGATAGAAAATTCTACCTTATACCTATTACCTTATACCAAATGTCCTTTTTTTTACAATGAAAATTACTATAGTCTAAACCACAAGCTAATCCTTAATTCTTAATCCGTGATTCGTAATGTTATTAATCGGTGATCTTCATATAAACGCACGTTACCACGAAAAGATCTTAGTTCAGCTAAAGAACATTTTTTCTCAATATCCAGATGAAAAGAACATACTTTTTCTCTGAGATTACGTTTACCATTTCGCATACGATAGAAACGCATTGCTCCAACTCTACGGACTCTTCCTCGACTTGTTTGCACAAGGGAAAAATATCTACATCATTTCGGGAAATCACGATCGACTGGGAAATTCTTTCGTCTTCGAAGAAGCGAAAAAAGCTTTTGACATTATCAATAATTGACAATTGAAAATTGAAAATTGAAAATGAGGAAATATTTCATTCATTACCAAGCCGAA
>CAZIVH010000031.1:0-2478 GCA_964542965.1 uncultured Candidatus Peribacteria bacterium
TATATATTTACTATTGTGTCATGGTAAAATATATCTCCGGTTGGTATCAAGCCACGGTATCTGGTGCAAATGAAATCATCACATTCACGTATGTTGTCTTCATTGGCTGCGGAGAAAAATCAAAATAAAACGCTTTCATGTATATATACGAAGAAGTAGACACTTTGTGACAAGAAAATAACGGGAATCCTTTACAATATTTTATCAGCATCCTGTGGGTGTACGTTCTGGACGATCTTTTCTATCGTCTGCGGTGTCCGAGATCTCTCATGCAACAATATCGTATCCCCTGTTTTCATCCTGGCAATATCCTCATCTTTTGGAGCGCCTATACAATCCCAAAGGTCAACGTCCTGATGCCGAAACATAGGAGTCTCATATCCAAGCGAATCAAGGAAAACATTGAACTCCTGTCTATAATATTTTGGAGGTTGATTGCCATACGGATATCTGATATATTTTTTTTCTCGCGGAACGCCCGCTTCTTCATAAAGATCTCCTATAAGAGAATCCGACACGAGAATTTGTGATTTTGCTTGATCGATGGTAAGCGTCTGAAAATTTGGATGAGAAAAACTATGATTTCAGACATAATGTCACATTTTGAGCACCTCTATGACGTTTTTTCTGGTAGTCTCCGTCACTCCCGATGTCACGATATAGAAAATTCACCTGTATTGATGTTTATCCAAGGTTCTGGCTATATCTACCATATACTTACTCGGCCCGTCATCGATAGTAAACAGAATATCGTTGTTCACCTGTTTCGTAATCTGTTCCTTTCTGGGCATATCGTTGATGGTGGATGTATTGTTTGCATCCGTATCGTTGGTAAACTGAGGAGTACCCAATAATCCTGCTGTAATCGTCAGTCACGCTAACCGTTTTTTCATCTATCACTACAAGAGATAAATATTTTTTATACGGTTATGTTTTTATTTTTTTCTCTTACAATAAAGGCTTCCCTGTCATCTCTTTCGGTATTTCAAGTCCCATGAGTTGCAAAACCGTCGGTGCGATATCAGCAAGTCATCCGTTTGAGCGTTTAAGCGTTTGAACCTTTCATCATTGTATATATCGCAATGGAACAGGATTCATGCTATGTGCAGTCATCGGCGCTTCCGGTGTACCCATATCGTCACTATTGCCGTGGTCGGCAGTGATCAAAAGCTCAAAACCGTTCTTGTCGCAGAACGCTATGATATCTCAGACAATGGTGTCTAGTTTTTTGATAGCCGTGATGACGGCGTCCATCTTACCCGTGTGGCCTACCATATCGCCGTTGGCGAAGTTGGTGACGATGAAATCGAAATCGTTCGCCTTGGCAATGAATTCATCATAGATCTCTTGTGCAGACATTTCCGGATCCAAGTCGTAGGTCGCTACTTTATGTGAAGGGACTAAGATATCTTTTTCACCATCTCGGACAATCTGTTTGTCGCCGTTGAAGAATTTCGTAACGTGAGCGAATTTTTCCGTCTCCGCGAGATGCAGCTGACGAAGCTCATGGTGTGAAATCACTTCAGACAAAGTGTTGATTATCTCCATCGGTTTGATGAAAAGATTGCCTTCGTATTCTTTGTAGTATTTGGTCATCGCGACGAAATAGATATCCTGGAGCGGTTTTGTCATAAAGTTTTTGTCTCGTGTCGGATAGAGCTCAGCGGTTTTTTTGTTCATGGAAACTAGGATCGCTTGCGTCATCTGGCGCGCTCTATCGGAACGGAAATTGAGATGGAAGACCGCATCGCCGCTCTCTATCTGCTCTCCATCGACAAAGCTGACCGGCTTGATGAATTCGTCCGTGATACCTTGCTCGTATTGTTTCGCGATATATTCGCTCGGGGTGTCGCTGGTCTGCATCTGAGAGAATACTATTTCATCATAGGATTTCTGGATCCTTTCCCGGTTATTGTCTCTATCCATGCCATAATACCTTCACGCGAAACTCGAGATCTTCACGTTAGGGAATTGTGTGAGGAACTTCTCGAAGTCCACCATCAAATCATACGCAGACTTAGGATCCAAGTCTCTGCCATCGCCAAAGAGATGCAAAGAAACGGTGATATCGTTGGGGATGAGTTTCAATATTTTTTGAAGATGCGTATCCATCGCGTGTACGCCACCAGGACCGAAAAGCTGTAACAGGTGGAGCACGGAATTGTTTTTTTTGCAGTGCTCGATACCTGCTATGAATTCAGTCAATTTCGCAAATGAGCCATCGTCGAGCATATCGTCGATCTCGACTAAATTCTGCTTGATGATCCTTCAGGAACCGATCGTCATATGACCGACTTCGGAATTTCCCATCTGTCCATCGGGAAGTCCTACCGCTCTGGCGCAGGCGTCCAATGAGGAATATGGTTCAGAAAAAAGTTTTGTGAATAATGGAGAATGTGCTTGGATGATTCCGTTATGGGTAGGCGTCGTGAAATTGATGCCGAATCCGTCGAGGATGATGAGGGCGAGTTTTTTCAT
>CAZIVH010000031.1:2578-9971 GCA_964542965.1 uncultured Candidatus Peribacteria bacterium
GTGATCGAAGTTCAGGCAAATCTTTGTTGTTGGAGTTTTCGGGCATTGATGACTTTGTCTCTAATCGTGACAGAGCTTTCGCCTTTGATATTGTCCAAGACTTTTTCGATATCTTCACGCGGGATTTCGAGCACCATATCGATGCGGTCCAAAAGCGGGCCGGAAATTTTCGCTTGGTAACGCTTGATATCCATGTGCGAACAGCTGCACGCTTTTTCGCGGTCCTTGTAATATCAGCAGATGCACGGATTCATCGCTGCGACGAACATAAAATTTGCGGGATATTGGATAGTGCCGGAGACGCGCGAGATGACGACGGATTTGTCTTCCAGTGGCTGACGAAGCACTTCGAGTACCTCGCGCGGAAACTCGGTCAACTCGTCGAAGAACAGAATTCACTTGTGTGCCAAAGAAATCTCTCCCGGTGTCAAACGGCTTCATCATCAGGTAATGGAGATCTTCGATGCGGTGTGATGCACCTGACGAAATGGCCTTTTGGTGATGAGCGGTAATTCTTTGTTTAGTTTTCAAACAACGGAATAAATCTGCGAGACTTCTAAAATCTCTTCGAATCCCAAGGGCGGCAGAATGCTCGGCAACGCCTTGCTGAGTAAGGTCTTTCCGCTTCCTGGTGCGCCGACCATGAGGATATTGTGAAAACCTGCAGCCGCGATCGCTAACGCTCTCTTGGCAAGCAAATGTCACTTGATCTGCGAGAAATCTACGTCATGTTCTTTGCCGTTTTCGTATAATTGTTCGATATCTTTCGCCTGATCGATAGGCGCCAACGATTTTCCATAGACGAAATATTCCACCACTTCACTGAACATCTTTAACGGATAAATCGTGATTCACGGAACGTATTCCAATTCATAGACGTTCTCCTCCGGCACGAAGAAATGCTTGTAGCCATGCTGCATCGCAGCGATAACAGAAGGCAGCAATCCGTTGACTCTTTTGACGCTGCCGTCCAAACCCAGCTCTCCGAAAAACAGAAATTCATCGATATTGGTCGTCACGTTATGTTCGTAGATGAGCAGTAAAATAGCCACCGCCATCGGCAAATCGAAGCTCGTCCCGACTTTCCTGATATCGGAGGGAGATAAATTGAGCACGATTTTTCTCTTGGGTAATTCTATGGCGACATTGCGAAACGTAGCTTTGAGACGCTCTTTGGATTCTTTGATGGCGGCATCAGGCAGTCAGACTATTTCAATCGTCGGCAGCGATTTGCTGGAATCCGCTTCGATGATAATCTCGTAACCTTCGAGTCCGACATTGGCATAGGTTTTGACTTTTTGGATCATGATATTCAATTACGAATTTAAAATTACGAATTAAGAATTTTATGTCTTTTTTTTATGATCTCTTCCAATTCACTGATTACTCATCACAGATTTTTCTCAACATCCTCGTTGTTAAATCTGACCACGAGAACTCCTTTCTTATAAATCTCAGCATCTCTCTGGCAATCATATTCAATGGTTTCGTTATGATATCAGCCATCGAGTTCCACTCACAGAAGCAGTTTAGAACAATAGAAGTCGAGAATAAAAGAACCTATGATCTTTTGTCTTCTGAATTTGTAACCAAGTAATTTTTTTCCTTTCAATGCTACATGCCAAAATATTCACTCTGCTCTCGTGGGAGTGTTCCTATTCTCTCTGGAATAATCAATCAAGCTTCTATTATAAGCGATGTAGTCAACCCCTTTCCACTTCGTGGCATTCCCCCTCACAGGGGAAGACGTCCCTCCCTGATAGGGGAGGTATGCGCCAATAGGCGCTAGGTGGGGTTGCTGAATCGCTAATCTTTCCTCCTGACAGAGGACAGCGTCCACTAAAATCTTGCACTCCTCTCTGTCAGGAGAGGTGGGGTGAGGTTGTTCGCAAAAAAATGCTAGGTGGGGTTGCTTCATCACACGATAAACCATATCAAAAAAAAAGACGCTAAAACTCCTTAGCATCTCATTCCTTATGTTTGGACTATGTGGCAACGAAAAGAATTTTAGCAATCTCCAGAAAAAATTCAAGAGGTCTATATCAGCAACACTTCATCATCTTCCTCCTCTTCTTCTCTATCTACCTCATCCATGTCTTCATCGTCATCATCATCGTCCTTTTCTAGAACGAGCTGGCGATAAGAAAAATCATAGAGATAGCGTGAATAGAGGTCAGTGAAATTCATGCGTGATAGTATTCAGAATAAAATTATTTTTTGGTAGTGAAGAGTGAAGGATTGTAATATTTGGTGTATGCTTTGTTGAAATCCTTTGCGTTGATCTTGAGGCCTTTGCTCGTGAAAGTGTCGACCTTGTGTTTCTTGATGATCTTCCTAACAACCGGTAACGTGACGCCGAAGATAGCAACGATTTCATCTAGAGAACAATATGTTTTTACCATCACCTCTATGTTAAAATTTTAAATTTTTAATTTTAAATTTTAAATTTTAAAACCCACGCTTCGATGTTGCAGTAGTGTACATGAGTTTTTTTCAGGTAAAAGGTAGGGAAAATCACCGCATTTTCAACATCAAAAAAAACCCTCCGCGAAACCGCGAAGGGCAAAATAAGGTATACATGATCATTTGAAATACTCGGTAATGCCCGGCACCAACATCTTCAATAACGACTTGTTTTCATCACGTTCGGCATATACCGTAAGGATTTCCTCTGTTTCTTTTCCGAAATGCATATCAAGATCGATAAAGCAACCGTTTGTAAGCACACCGATTTCGGAGAAAAAGAAAGAATCTGATCGTATCGGACAAGCAATAAGCACCCCGGTGGCTGATTTCCAGATCAACACTATTCCTCTACTAGTGCCCTGAATTTCCAGTTCCCTATTGGTGATCTTATTGTATTCTTTCAGCTTGTAACTGAAATCAACTTCAGCTGGCGTCATAGCGCTCGCTAACTTCATCATTGATAAAAGATCTTCGAATACTTTATCCATGGGACTTTTATTTTTGGTATATATTTTTTTATATATATTTGCTGCAAAAAGTCAAGTTAACAAAAAGGCTGGAAACACCAGCCGATCATTATTTTGCATACGGATACATGTAGATTTTGACGATACGTCTCACTATATACGCACCCCATACACGAAGAAGATAACTTATCAACAGACAACTGCAAAGGAGATACCACCCGTTGACGATCAGCCCTGAATATATCAGTGCCATAAACCCCATGCTGATAACTGTACGCCAAAGGGAATTCCGTTTCCAGGTATTGAGGAATCTCGGATTCCAGGGGTCTTGCCGAATATAGCGCGTCATATGGATATATCCTATGAAGACGATCATATCAACAACGACAAGCATCCAACTCATGATCACTCCGATGGTAATGATACGCTGAGCGATTTGTTCAGCATGATGACCTATCCACTGCTGCAGTCTCACATAGCCGGGATCCAGATACGCAATCCAGAGCATAAAAGGTAAGAGATACATGACGATATTGGATAGCCATCCTATCATCCCTTTGGGCTCTTTTTTGTAGGGAGCAACACGAGGTTCTTTGCATGCTTTCCAACTCGTGATCACACGCTCTTCCACCTTGGGATGCAATCGATAACGAGCGATATACCATTGTTCATATCGAGTCAATTGTCGAGGCTGTTCTCCCGACCATACAGAATCAGATTTCGGTTTTTTTTGTTTTTTTGTTTTCATATATTTTAGGATTTTTTATTGCGCGTTCGGGTTAATTTTCATTCTTGTATCCATCTTCGTTGTAGATATTTCCTTTGATATACATCAATATCTCTTCGCCGGTCACGCCATCAGGCAGACAGGTTTCCTGTTTCGCCAGTAATTTTCTAAAGAACCGAAGCGCATATCTACTCACTATCGGCTCATCCTGGACATATTCGTCCATCTCCTGCTCTATGGTAGGAAGTATATTTTCGATAAGTTCCTCTCTGGTCTCCCCTTCGACGACGGCAATCTCCTTGAAGAATTTCTCCGTACTGATGCAGAATTTTCCGATAGCGTCAAACATGCATCCGAGATTTACCATATCGTAGCTGAATTGGTCAGCATTCAGTGCATCTTTTTTGAAATATTTTTTTACCGCTTTCGCTTCTTCGGGATGCGCTGCGGCATATTTCGGATCATCGCATTCTATTTGCAGCTTCGACATCGTGATGAGATGCGACATCTTTTCGAGGAACGCATTTGCCTTTTCGACCACGGGAGGAAGATAGTTGGGCGATGTGCTCAAAATATCGGACATCTGCTGCTGACTGATTTTCCTGATCTTGTGGACATCGACGAGCGTATGCACGACAGTGCTTTCATCGATCTGGTGTTTGAGTTTTTCTGGATGCATAGGCGATAGATGAAATAAATGATGTTATATTTTATATCTATTTCCCAACAGAAGTCAACAAAAGTATTGCAATCGAGAAGCAGATGTTTATACTCAAAAAAACAAATATTTATACCTATGGCAAGATTTGTATTATTATTTCTCCAAAAAAAAGGCGAGATATCCGCGATCATTGATCAGATAAAAAAAGAGCATAATCATCCTGCATGCGATCAGTGCACCAAACAAAGCACCTGCACAAAAGAATGCTTAATGCACATGCTCATGTCCGTTAACGACGACTACCAAGAGATCAAGGAACAGATCAAAAGACTTCTCCCTACCATGCATTTCATCTTCTTGATCGATAGCAAGGAAGATGAAGGATATCTTTACAAAGGCGATGGCAGCTTATCTGATCTCAAAAAGGGATTCATAGCACAGGCTGTCGAAGCGTACGAACACATAACGCGACAACCCGATGTCTTTCTCAGGATTTCGGATGCACGGATGTTCACCTCCGTCGATCCTATGTTAAACTAAGCATTATCAAAAACATCCTCCGTTTTCGGAGGATATTTTTTTTATTTTTTAGCAACCTCCTGTTCGCTATTCTACTACGCAGCGAAATTGTTCGTTGCAGCTCACCTTTTTGATCTCCATGCACTTGTAGGTACACTGAGGACTCTGAGCGTTCCGGAAGTTATTTATAATTTTTTCGACAGTGTCCTGAAATTTCTTGTTGATAGCGATATGACAGCCCAATGGACATTGTCCGTAGATACCTACGCAGTCTACATCTGTTTCGCAGTAGCCATACTGCGCGATCAGCTCCTCCACTTTTTCTTTTGTCGGGATGCCTGTTTTCGTGAGCTCTTCGATGCTTACGACTTGGTAGTAATGATTGCCTGCGGCGGCATCCAATGCTTTCACTTTACCACTGAACTTGACGATATTGCCGGGGATGAGGTCATCCTGGATGTCGAGATAATTGCTCCGTGATTGTCTATCGACGAAGACGTGATCAGCGTGATCCTCAAAAGTTTTTTTGAGCACCAAGGTATCAGCGGAAACCGTCGGCTCGAAACTTACGTCAGGTCCGAGGCCTGCGATAGTCAACTCTTGTGTGTAGGCCATCTCGTCAGCAGCCAATGATTCTCCTGTCGTTGGTGATGAAGTGTCTTGGGAAGGAAGTGTACACGCAGTGAGAACAAGCAACGCGAAGGATGGGATCAGAAGAAAAAATTTTTTCATAGAAGTGTGTTATGAAATAAATCATTTCGATAGTAGCCAACGACATCGGTTTTTCAACAAAAGAAAAAAAGCCCGCCAACGGTAGATATTTTTTTTATTTTTTTTAACAACCTCCTACCCCCAAAGGGGGCTACTTCTTCCTCTGGAATCTCTTGCGAGTCGCTTTGGATTTTTGCGTCTTGGGTATGAAGTGTGCGGTATGTTTGGTATATGTTTTTTGTGGTTTCTCAAAAAAGATATCACGGACTTCGTCACCCAGTTTCTCTATGATCAACGGTATCTTGCTCATCTCTTTGAGCTGTTCCTCCAGCGACTGCAATCATTCGTGACCGATCATTTTGGCCTCTGACGGTCAGGCCACTACCAATATCTTTCCTTCGAATTTGGAAGTCGCCAGCATCGCTAACAGCTCCTCTTTTGCAGGAGCGATATGACCGACGACGAGCACGCCGATGTCTTGCTTCGGTATCGCGGCAACATCATCATCCGTCAATTCTTGGACTTGTCGGTTGCCTTCGTCGTCTTTGACGAAGCGGATATTTGGTTTGTCCGGAGAATGTTCCATAGTGCAGTAAAGTATATAAACATATATAAGTATATCCGGTACGAAGGTGTTTGTCAAAAAAGAAAAAAAACAGCCCGGCAAATACCGGACTGCTCATCGTACAACGATGTCTTTTATTCATACTCCTGAAGGAGTTTGTAGAGGTAGTGTTGCTTGTCGAAAATCTCTTCGGGCAAGGTACCCAGATCTTCATTGAACATTCCTTCGCCTGCCATCATAATGTTTTCCGTCACTTCAGATACCGATTTGTCGATGATGCGTGACAGGATAATCAATGCGATAGCGACATCTTCCTCAGCTTTGAGGCCAGAGACGGACACATGATATGGAAACATTCCTTCTTCTTTGGGAAGATAGATCACGCAACCTGCATATTGCATAGCATCAGGATTTTGGCTATCGCCTGAAGTAGCATGGCAAAGTGATTCAGTTCGCACGGTCTTTTCTACTGCAAAGAATCGCGCAGCTTCTGACGGTTCCTTGATGGAGACCATCACGAGATTTCTGGTAGCGGTTTCCCTGGCAACGATCTGGATCCCGGTCCTCGGTTTCTCGTCGAAGCGGATATCGCTGGGCAGGTTGATAATTTTTTCAAACAGCTCTGTACCCAATTGTTGGATCAGCGCTCTTTTGTCTTCAATAATGATGTTTTCTTTCATAAGCACGCTATATTTTTTTGTTATATATTTATTTCATACCTATTTCCTAATAAAAGTCAATAAAAGTATTGCAATTGAGAAGCGGATAGTTATATCTGAATATAGAAAAAACAAAAAAACCTGAACTATGAAGAAGTGCATAGTAGTGACCACCATCCGCAATCACGATGACCACAGCAGAACACTTACCTCTGGAGCATTTTTCCTCCATTGTACCAGCAAAGATGAGCCTGATATCCATCGCGCCATCACCGGTACCAGAGACCCCAATGTCCTTTTGGAAACGTTGCTTCACTACAACGATCCTACAGAAGCTGCGGATATCAAAAAAAACTTCGCTCTCATACGAGAAAAGATCATGCAGTCTGACACCATCAAGATCAGATTCATTCCGTTGGAAGTCTGTAGCGGAAATTGCAAGATATGCTTCATCAACGCCATAGAAGCTGGCGACGAAGATCTCGATTCTGGTCGGCAAGCCATGTTAGTCAACTTGATCTTGCTGGATTCTGAATCACTCGCAGAACTGTGCGTGAAAGTATTGCAGCCATTCTAATCGTATTACCCTACATCCCGGTCATTCCGGGATTTTTTTTA
>CAZIVH010000032.1:0-9933 GCA_964542965.1 uncultured Candidatus Peribacteria bacterium
GCCCCGCAACGCGGCCGGAAACAATTATCCGGTTCAAAATGCGTCATAGGACACTATTAGTATATACCGGATGACGAATATTGTCAGTACTGAAAATCGTCACTAAAAAAAACGCCCCTGTAGGTACCCGTGCGCCGATTCCCAAAGGGAATCATAAACATGCCAACACAGAGGCAGACATTAGTGTAGCCAAAACATAAAAAAATATCAAGCATTGTTATTTTATATTACGATAAACAAAAAAAACTGCCAACGCGCTGGCACCGTATTCTTTCCAGCTCAGCCAAGTATTGCCAAAAGGCAATAACGCACTCGTTGGACAGTTTAATCTTTAATATAGACTGGTAAAGCTCCGATTGTAATAGCAGTATATAACAAAATAAAAAATACTTCAATATTTATGAAAAATTTACGACGGTAAAATTAAATATATCTGTTAGACATCATGCGAATACGGCAAACTCTTTAATCTACAATAGTAGAAATTAAATATATCTGTTAGACAAACACATTTATGAGATGTCATTGCATCTACAATAGTAGAAATTAAATATATCTGTTAGACATTCTTTTTTCAATAAACTCTTTAAATCTACAATAGTAGAAATTAAATATATCTGTTAGACTGTTCTATAATCTTATTATTATAAAATCTACAATAGTAGAAATTAAATATATCTGTTAGACCAATATCTGTCTCGCCTGCATAGTTATCTACAATAGTAGAAATTAAATATATCTGTTAGACTTGTAATCGGAATACCCTTTTGCATATCTACAATAGTAGAAATTAAATATATCTGTTAGACATCTGTTCCTTAGAATTGCCCTACAAATCTACAATAGTAGAAATTAAATATATCTGTTAGACTTTCAATAACTCATAGTGGTATACACATCTACAATAGTAGAAATTAAATATATCTGTTAGACTTTTGTATCGTCAGATTTACTGCAAGGATCTACAATAGTAGAAATTAAATATATCTGTTAGACATTCTTTTTTCAATAAACTCTTTAAATCTACAATAGTAGAAATTAAATATATCTGTTAGACCCAACGTATATTAGACAATGGTATGAATCTACAATAGTAGAAATTAAATATATCTGTTAGACCGTTGCGCGTATTGTCAGGGAACAGATCTACAATAGTAGAAATTAAATATATCTGTTAGACTTTAATTGTTCCTTTCATATAGCCTCTATCTACAATAGTAGAAATTAAATATATCTGTTAGACGATGATATTTTATTAAGCGAAGAAGTATCTACAATAGTAGAAATTAAATATATCTGTTAGACGAGTATGGAGGAACAATATCCTACTTTATCTACAATAGTAGAAATTAAATATATCTGTTAGACAAAAAGGGGGTGTGTATGGCAACAATATCTACAATAGTAGAAATTAAATATATCTGTTAGACACAGGAAGACACAAAAGGAACTACTTAATCTACAATAGTAGAAATTAAATATATCTGTTAGACTCGGTTAGGTTAACAAATAATTTACTCCATCTACAATAGTAGAAATTAAATATATCTGTTAGACCAGAATTTAACGTTGCATACTTTGACTATCTACAATAGTAGAAATTAAATATATCTGTTAGACATTGGTTTTTCAGTAGGGTGTACCAATCTACAATAGTAGAAATTAAATATATCTGTTAGACGTTTTGCCTTTATGTTGGCGTACTCATCTACAATAGTAGAAATTAAATATATCTGTTAGACGGAGATACTTTAGATATGAACTCATATCTACAATAGTAGAAATTAAATATATCTGTTAGACTATTATATTTATCAATACATTCGCTTAATCTACAATAGTAGAAATTAAATATATCTGTTAGACTATTTAATGTCTTGTTTGTCCGGCAGATCTACAATAGTAGAAATTAAATATATCTGTTAGACCAAACTGTCAATCTCGCCATATTTAATCTACAATAGTAGAAATTAAATATATCTGTTAGACAGAACACCTGCTCAAAAATCAGAGTATCTACAATAGTAGAAATTAAATATATCTGTTAGACTTTGCAGCATGCTATCATATTAAAAATCTACAATAGTAGAAATTAAATATATCTGTTAGACAAAATTTGTAGCATTTATATCTATCAATCTACAATAGTAGAAATTAAATATATCTGTTAGACTTAATTCCTTTAACATTATTTATTCATCTACAATAGTAGAAATTAAATATATCTGTTAGACTTTCATCGCTCTTTTAAAACTCCATATCTACAATAGTAGAAATTAAATATATCTGTTAGACCCTCGTGCGATGAATGTTCTATAAAAATCTACAATAGTAGAAATTAAATATATCTGTTAGACATATATTGAAATAATACAAAATTATGCATCTACAATAGTAGAAATTAAATATATCTGTTAGACCAACAGGAGTAGAAGCAAGACAAAAATCTACAATAGTAGAAATTAAATATATCTGTTAGACAATAAATCATCATAATGTTTATACTCATCTACAATAGTAGAAATTAAATATATCTGTTAGACTATGACACAATCAGCAAATCAAGATAATCTACAATAGTAGAAATTAAATATATCTGTTAGACTTATCGGTTATAGGTGTTCCAATCTATCTACAATAGTAGAAATTAAATATATCTGTTAGACATTATAATTGAAATTTAAGGCTATATATCTACAATAGTAGAAATTAAATATATCTGTTAGACCCGGTATTTGTCAAGCAGTCAACATTTATCTACAATAGTAGAAATTAAATATATCTGTTAGACTTTTTAGTATGCTATAACATTAAAAATCTACAATAGTAGAAATTAAATATATCTGTTAGACATAGAAATAGGGCAAACTCTTATTTCATCTACAATAGTAGAAATTAAATATATCTGTTAGACCGTTTAGCGAACTAGAACGAACAGCATCTACAATAGTAGAAATTAAATATATCTGTTAGACGTGATAAGGTTTTATGGACTACTCTATCTACAATAGTAGAAATTAAATATATCTGTTAGACGTGATAAATGTGCTGGGTTTATTGACATCTACAATAGTAGAAATTAAATATATCTGTTAGACTTTGAAGCCAAATAATCTCTTGATAATCTACAATAGTAGAAATTAAATATATCTGTTAGACAATATCCCTGAACTTAAAGTATCAATATCTACAATAGTAGAAATTAAATATATCTGTTAGACTCGTTTTTACCTCTTGAAAAACATTTTATCTACAATAGTAGAAATTAAATATATCTGTTAGACCGTACAGCAGGAAACGGGACACAGTATCTACAATAGTAGAAATTAAATATATCTGTTAGACATAAAAGACGCGAAGGAAAGCGTCAAATCTACAATAGTAGAAATTAAATATATCTGTTAGACAAGAACAATGCTGCTATCTTTATACTAATCTACAATAGTAGAAATTAAATATATCTGTTAGACAGAAGGACTTTACGGAGACTACACAATCTACAATAGTAGAAATTAAATATATCTGTTAGACGCATTGAAGGAAGTTAAAGCAGTCGCATCTACAATAGTAGAAATTAAATATATCTGTTAGACAACAGTTTGCGCAAGAGTTAGACCTATCTACAATAGTAGAAATTAAATATATCTGTTAGACTCGCAAAGGCTCAGGAGATAGTGAAATCTACAATAGTAGAAATTAAATATATCTGTTAGACTGTCTGATTCATATTTTAATTCTTTATATCTACAATAGTAGAAATTAAATATATCTGTTAGACCCGTTATCAACACGTCGGAGGTGGTTATCTACAATAGTAGAAATTAAATATATCTGTTAGACAGATATATTATATAAATATTTAATATTTATATATAAAACATATAATAATTTTTTAAAAAACTAGGCAAAACAGATATAAAAATGGCATTAAGACTAACATTTGCAACTATATTTAGTTGACAAAGATCAATTCTTCTTTTTCATGCACCGCATAACCAAAATAATATTTTTTACATGTTCCACTTAAATGAAATATTATTACACTATCTGATTCTTGAAATTCTTTAGCAAATGAATTTTCTATTTTAATTCTAATGTTATTTAACAATCTAGTACTATTTTCAATTTGAAAAACCGAATATTGTAATCTATACCCAAATTTACTTAAATATTTTGAAAATTTAGTTCTTAGTTTATCGCTTTTTATATCATAAGTTATTACTAACATAAAATCAAATTATCTCCTTTATTCTAAAATATGGATAATTTGACATGTCTTTTTCACCTATAAAAGAACGATAATAATTCTGAAAATATAGAAATATACTTTCTTTATTTTTTAACAGTACTTCTAAAATTAATTGCAGATAAGGCTGTGCTTTCTTGCCAAATATATAATATTTATTTTGTATAAATTCAAAATCATCGTTATCAATTTGTCCTAATTTGTATGCTTTGTATATCCTTGCATCTATTATCGGGCGAAAAGGCTCCATTAAATCACAAGCCAATGATTTTCTTTGATAAAATTGTCTATGATATACTCCCTGATAAACATCAAAACCATATAAGTTCAGCATTGCCTCAGTAATATTAAACAGTATAGTATATCCTATATCCAATAAACAATTTGTTATATCTTGTTTTGCTCTCGGCATTCTTTTTTTCCAATTAAAATCTTTAAATAAAGCATTGAAATAAACTCTTGAAGCCACTCCTTCCAAGCCTAATAAATCTTTTAGTTGCAAATCTTTAGAGATTTTATTTTTATAAAATATTAATTTAGATATTGATTTTTCCATTATTTGATTTTTATTTCGTATATTTTCTAAAACTAATCTTTGATTTTCAATTTTATTGTCCACAAGCAAAAAAGCAATATCTAAACTATTATATTTATACTGTTTAGTTCTCAATAATGTATTGCCTTCTGTTTTTGAACCAAGAATCGCATATATTCTTAAATTATGCGTTAATAAAACTATACTAAAACCAAATTTTTCTGATTTTTGCAACAATCCGCTTGTGATAGTTATATGTCCTACAACAAAAAGAGCAAATAACCTATAACATGTGGACTGATGTTTTATATTATCATTTTCATCTAATATAACAATATTATCATTTGAAAATTTAAGTTTTTCACCGTAACTTAAAAAAGCAAATACTATTTGTTTTTGTTTAAAATCAGGTAACGTTAACATTGTGTTTGATCACATAAATTAATATATATACATTTTTTACATTTATTTGGATTTACTTCAATATTTGTATTAATATCAAAATTATTTATTCTATCTATAAGATTTTCAAATTTTAAATTCATTTCATTATCTTGTTCCGGTAATAAGACAGAATACTTTTTATTTGTATCAAAACTATATAATTGAAGTTTTTTTACAGTATAGCCCATCTCGCTTAATGCATAATATTGTGCATATAATTGAAAAATATATCCGTCATAAATAGTTTCTATATGTTTTTTCCTTTCAGTAAGCAAACAATTTTTTAAATCAAAAATATCAATTTTTCCGCATAGTTTATATTTGTCAGAGAAAACATCTATACCCTGCAAAATATCTTTTCTTGTAGAATACTTTTTATTGTCTATTGTTTCATGTGCAGCTTTGCCTTGTGATTGAGGAATGTCGTTATACAAATAAGAAGATTTTAATCCATATAATTTATGAAAATATATGGACTTAGGACAAAATACAAAATCGTTTAAATAAGATATTTGAATATAATCTTCCATTTATTTTTGCGCAAATTTGAGCCATTCTTTCTCTTTTATTACTAAATCAGGTTTTTTTAAATTTTCAGCACTTTTAATTTTTTCAATAATCATTATTCCTTTTCGTGCAATATTATAAGCGCCGTTTGCATCTGCATTTTTTGGCAATATTGGATTTTCAGTTTTTTCATATTCTCTTGAATCATAAAATTTACCATTTTTATCAGTGACAGGAGAAATAAGATAATCCTCTTCAGTATTTGTTTTGCTATTTCTCATTTGTAAAGTAAGTTTAAATAAATGTAATAACTCTTCAAAAAATTCTTTTTGAGTTTGCATACAAATTAAATCCTTTAGACAACTACCTGATTGCACATCAATTTTATATTTTTCAAAAAACTTTATAAATTTTTCCGTTAAATTGATTTCTTCACTATCCCATAAATTATTCTTTTTTGAATTTCTAAAAGTTTTGATTCTAGTCCCATAAGTACAAATAACCCACTTTTGTTTTGTTTCTTCTGATTTTGCATTAAATTTTGAATAATCGTTTACTGCAAATTCAAAATAGTTTTTTTCAGAATTGAATTTTATTGACTCAAAATTTGAGAAAAACGTTTTTGTTTTTTCAATATTTTCATAGCGAGTATTAAATAAATTTACAAATCCTGTGACCGGATCAATTTTGCTGGTATTCCAAGCATTAACATAAAAAAGAAAACCACTTTGTTTCCCCAACTTTTTAAAACTTTCAAATTTATTAGTTAATTGCAAAGCTTGCAATACTCCGCCAATGGCATTAATCGGTTTTTTCTTATCAACTAAATAATTGAGTTTATCTATCAACATTTTTTCAAACTTTTGATACACTTGTTTTTCAACTTTTTGGCGACCACGCATAAAACCAAAATTTAAGTCTTCCAATACAACAATAGCGTTATTTTCAACCATCAATTCACAAATCTTATGTACAACTTGAGAAATATATCCTTCTTTCAATTCTTTTATGGTTTCTATAGTTTTCCAACTTTCACGTTCTTTTTTTCTTTCATCTTCACGCTTATCCAATAATAAGTGATAATCTGTTTTATATTCATTACCGTTATGTTTATTTAAAATTTCATTAAGTGAAATTTGTTTTTTTATATTGCCGTTTAAATCAATTAAAGTTAAATAAAGTAAATGCCGCTCACCTCTGTCAATTCCAATAATATGAATATCGTTATTGTTTTTTAAATAACTGTTTACATCGGCATTAAAATCTTTATAAATTTCCGGTTGTTGATAGTTTAACTTCAGTGATAAATGAAATTGAAATTTATCAAGTGCGTATCTTCTATTAGAAATGATAGGATATGAAAATTTGTTTTTTAAAGCAGTTGCATGATGTCCTACTTGCATTATGTGTTCGTTATAATCTAATGATTTTTTTCTAAAAAATATAGAACCTGTTCCTATGTCGATTATATTTTGATTAGAATTCATCAAGGCTTTGAAATACATTGTATGTAAATTATCATACCCTCTTGACTCCAGCTTTCTTTGACCTTTTGAAAAAGTTTCAGCAAAAGACAAATCTTTATTTGAAATTTTAAAAAGTAACAATGGTTTTTGATCTCTATTTAAAACTTTTTCCATTTCATCTTTGCTTACTGAAGAATAGTCAAATATTTTCTCTTGACTTAGCAAATTAATATCTTCAATAATATCTGTGAATAATTTATAATCTTTTTCCGCAAAATCTTTTGCTTTTGCAACCCGCGACAATTTTTCTTTAAAAGTAGCTTTGAACCCCTTAATAATTCTGTTATTTATTGTAATAAAATCTTTTGTTGCTATAATTTTGTTATATTCAGAGAGAGCTTTTACTTTCAAAAAGTTTAAATATCCACTCGGAGTAAGTATCTTAGAATGTTTCTTGTTTTTTTCATTTTCAACTTCTTGTTTCAAAATAATATTATCTGAAGTTTCAAGAAATTTATCAAAAACGTTCAATAAATTATCTTTTTCTTCAGAATATGAATTTTCACCAATATAACTATTTCCATAAATAGATTCTGTTTTAAACTGGTAATAATCTAATCTTTCAAATTCACTTTTATCCTGTTTAGAAACATTATTAAAATTGCGTAATATCTTTGTATCCGAAGAAATACCTAAATAATAATCATACTCATTTATTGCGTTTCTCTTTCTAAATAAATATCCCCCATATTGTGTTCCATTATCTGAATTATCAGTTTTGCTATCAACCCAACCACCCAAAAAATTTCCTCTATTTTCAAAAAACAATCTAATTTTTTCAACAGAATATGGCTTTTTTGTCATATAATTTCTTACTTTATTATAAAGCGGAGTAATTTTATTATCCAATGCTTCCCAATAATGTGTAAATTCACCATAAAATTTTTCATCTTTATCAGATTCATTATTGTTAAAAAGCGGTTTTATAAATCTTTGGATAGCTTTTAGACTATCTAAAAACAATTTTATTTTTGCAACATCGCTTTTTTCTTGAGACAAATCTTTGTTTGCAGGATAAGGAACTTTCAACAATTCTTCTATATTTTTATAATTAGTTTCAAGTTGTGTAAAAAGGTTTTCATTGTCATCTTTTTTGCCAAGATTGATAAAATAATCAGCTATATTTCTTGTGCAAATTTTTCCATCTTTTTCTATATCACCAAGCAATGACAAACATTCATTCAAATAAACTATAGAAAAGCTTTCTGGATTTCTAAAAAATTTAGATTTTCGTTCATCAAATGTCTCTTCATTTTCTTTCTTCTTTTTAGGATTTTCATTAGCATATTTTGTTTCAACAGCTTTTTGCAAAATTGTCCACGAGCCAAACAATTGTTGAGAAATATCAGTTAATGTTGCATCATTTTTTAAATAAATTTTATCCAAATTATAATCTTTTAATGTTAATAATAAATCTCTTAAAGAATGTCTTTTCCCAAATGGAGAAAATACTTCGTCACATAGTTCTTGATAACATTTTCCAATACTTTCTAAAACTTTATTATCTTCGCCTTTTTTAAATTCTTCAGGAAGCCATGAAATAGCATTTCTATCGCTTAAAATTTGCTTAAAAAGTTGTTTTAGTTTTGGAAGTCTATGATTTTTATCTTTTTGTTGTTGATTATAAAGATTGATATATTCATTAAGCCCTTGCACCTTAGCTTTACCATTTTCTTCGCTTTTCCCACCAATAATAGCATTATAAACATCAATTTGTTCTTGCGTAAGAAAATTAGAAAATTGACCAAGCGAGAAAATATCTTCAATTTTATTAACATTTAAATACATTTCCATATCTTTATAAAGTTCTTCAAATTTTTCAACTATAGAAGTGTTTTTGATTTGTTTAAAAACATTGATATTATCAATAAATTTTGGCAAATTCTCATGAATAAGACGATATGCAATAGCCGTTGATTTATCTTCTGCTGAATACATATTTTTACGATTTTCATAAAAACCCGTGAAATAAGTTGTAAAATTGGCAAATTCTTTAACTAATTTTATATTTTCTTCTTTTTCTTTAACAAAATCTATTAAGTCATTTTTTATTAAATCTTTTGAAAAAATATTTTCATAAATAGAATGTTTGTTGAATCTGTCGGCAATTTCTTTGCGCAATTTCCCTTGCAATTCTTTAAATTTTTCTTTTTGTTTTTCATCTCGCTGTTTAATATTGTAATACTCGTTATATTGACTTAACAACTCTTGATTCAACCTGAAATTTGTAAGCGCTTTTTTTATAAATACTTTATGATATTCGTCAATTATTTTTTTGACTTTTTTATAATTTTCAGCTCGTTCTTCATCTTGTTTTAAAAGACCGTTTTCTTGAATATAGTGTAAAGTTTTACCTTGTGGAATTAATTCAAATCTCAATGTTTTTGACAAACTGTATTTATGTACAAAATTTTCCATATTTTTCTCCTTGTATATAAAATCTGACACAATTCAATAAAAAAGTAGCATTTATGGATGTAAAGACTTTAAGATTTTGAGCGAAACAAAATATCGCAATGGTAAAGTGTACATTGCACGTAAGTGGTACATGAGCCGTTGCGATATAAAGTTGTAGCCAAAATATTAAAATCGTTATAAAAATTATACGGAAAAATATTGCGTGGCAAACTCCCTAAACGAACATTCGTACTTCTTGATGTTACTGAAATAAACTT
>CAZIVH010000033.1:0-9834 GCA_964542965.1 uncultured Candidatus Peribacteria bacterium
TTGCAAAAAAAACATTTTCAGATATAATCAGTATGTTTACATAAAATTAGTAGATATATGAGATATATCACATCTCAGGAATGATACGAACAGAATATCAGCGACATAAAAGATATCAATGTCCTTCAGCTTATCAGCAATGAGGACAAAGCTATGTATGAGCTTTTTGCCGATAAAGGAAAAGATAAACTACCAGAATTGGACATTGAAACCATAGTCGTAAACGCCTTTTCCAAACAGATAGCAAAGGATATGGGGATACAAGGAGTAGAAACGCTTGAAGATCTGTGCGAAAACACAGCATTTTTGGAAAAAGTAGAACACATGATCACAAAGCACGAACAACAAGAATTGGAGACAGACAATAGAAGACCTATAGATAAATATCTTTTTGATCCACTGAACAGGATATTCAACGTCAAAGCAGGGATATACGAACAACTCGTCAAAGATGATGTCATAACGCCATCAACCAAAAAGCCAGGACAAATCTTGGATGCCATAGAAGAATGATATTTCGATTTCACAGAATCCGACAAGGAAAATAAGGAAAAATTAGCAAACATGAAAAATACCTATGCAAATATAGAGATTGATGATACTATTCCGCTAGATATCCAATACACAATTTTTCAAGCTTACAAAAGATATCCAGAACTGCGATGAAAAAAAATCATCTTCAAATGAGTGAACGGATTCACCACTATGCCATCAAAACAGCACGTCATGAGATCGCAGATAGATATCCACTCATTGATAAAAGAAACGCTCCCTGGAAAACTTGACGATAAACGCAGATATATCATTTACGTTAATCTTATTGATAAAGAATGAGTAGTGACATTACCACAGCTCGATCAAAATTCCAAATGATGAGTAATGTCACATGAACTATATCATACCTTGCATTACTCAACCATGTCACCAAAAAAATATGTAAAATTCGGTCTATGATTTATCTCTTCACCGAGATGGACAAGAGAAATGGAAAAAAGAACGGATGTCGGATCCATAGCACGCGGCACAGGATACGGATTGTTTCACTTCAGGAAAAAAATATTACAGCGATCGAAATCTACATATACAAACTATAAAAGACGTACGTATCTCACTCCAGAAGAAATCCTCTATGTAATCCTTGCGCATTACAAATCATACGATCAAGCTACAATGAAAAAAGCAATACTACACATAATCAACAAAGATTTTTAGTTGTATAGAGAAAGCGCAATTTAATTGCAAAAAAAACGATTTTGCTTATACTATATATAGGAGCAAGGGAACAGAATCCAACAACAAGGACATTCCACCTTCTACCTTTCACCTTCCACCTTAGAAATATGAAGAAATATTTCTGACTGATACTTTCATCGATTTTATTGCTTTGAACATCGATAGCAGGCAGCTACGAAGATTTTTCCAATCAACTGGAAAAGATGGGATTGGATGTACAATCTATCGAAAGACAAGACAGCATATCGCGTTACGAATTGGCAAGATTGCTCAATATGGTAGAATGCAAGGATTGTATCAATCCAAAACAGGATATGATAGAAAAATACGTACAACAATTCCGAGCAAAATTCGCGACGACACCAGGGAAAGATTTCCGTGATATAGATTATCTCTGATGATTGTATAACAACAGCTCATATTATTACTGCGTAGCGTACGTAGGAGACAATACCTACATGAGATGATATCCTCAAGCCACAAGTCCCGTCTGCGGAGGAAAATTCTGTGGAGAGAAAAGCACGACCACAGCAGAGTTCCTGCAAGTGGTGATAAATATATTAGCGAAATATATCTACAAGGATCTGTTCCTCAACTGGAAGGAAGTGAGCGCTCGAGTGAATAAGCTCAGTGCGGATAGTTACGAAGCGAAGAACTTCAACAGTACGGACAGGCAACTCATAGCGGACAAGATAACGAAATGTGACAACATCTGCGCTTTGCAGAACAACAATGAAGTGAATCTCTATCTGAAATATTGTATGTTCAATATCAAGAATTGCAAGATGCAAGAAATCGGGAAAATCAGGGAAGGATATCGGCCAGTAGCTGAACTCAACGTGCTCTCTAAACAGGATATCATAAATCTGGATCAAAACCTGCGAAAAAGCACAGACAAATCTATAGACGGGAAAACAGTACTAGAGACGCTATTCAAACTCAACGGTAAAATCGATTGTAGATTCGACAATGACTATGATTGTGACGGATTATATAATGCAGAAGATAGCTGTCCAAACATCTACAACCCAAAGCAGAAGGATTTTGACAAGGACGGGATCGGCGATGCGTGCGATGATGATATAGATAATGACGGCAGCAAAAACCCTATAGGCATAATCGATGATGAATGAAAGATAGATATATCAAAATGGACTACCGATATGGACAATTGCCTCTTTGTCATAAATCCAGATCAAAAAGATATAAACGAAAACAATATAGGAAACGAATGTGAAAGTTCAAACAATCAGATAGGAATCTATATCAATATCGACAAATTGGATGGCATCGCACCGTTGACTACTACATTCAGTGCAATGACCTCATGAGATATCAAAGGAATAATACGAGATTTTGGTGACGGGACACAAGGGGAATGAACACCGATAACTCATACCTTCCTATCGCCTGGTATGTATAATGTGCAAACAACCGCCAAATGAGCCACAACAGACGTCAAAGCGCAAACTATAGTGGTCATTTGAGGACAAGCAGGAGACGACAAGGCATTACAAACCAGAGCAAGCCTGATAGGAGGAAAAATCGGTACCGAAAGTTTGCTTTCTGCATCACCGATAGGGACATTCGATGAGATCCAACGGACATTTGCCAATGAGGGCATTACACTCAAAAAGGCGCCTATGGAAACAATTAAGAAAATATTCACAGAGCCAGGAGAGAATCCGGTGATGATAAAAGGATATAGAAACGGAAAATTGGCAGGCATCAGTGCTTTTACGATAGGCATAGGAGAAGAATGAAGATGAGCGATATTGAGAAGCGATACCGCAAGTCCGATAATACAGCAACCAATACTATTCGATACGAAAACATATAATATCAATCAAGATGACATCATAAATGTATTCCGGGATTTCGGAGACAATACCAAAAAAAGCAACACAGCGCTAACAATGGAATATACATATTCGCAACCAGGCAAAAGGGTTGTAACACAGACCATAAGGCTTATCGACGGGAAAACACTAACAAACAGGCTAACCATAAATATAACGGATACATCATTGTTGGCCTCTTACGCATTATTGATGACGCCATCGAAACTCATAGCAAAAATAGGGGAAAAAATAGATTTTTCCACGCGTATCGTAGGAAATCTCATGAAGACACCGGTTATCCAAATATTTGAGTTTGCAGACGGCACAACACAGAAAAAAGACGGTACAGAAAAAATGCCAAGCCTCTTTACGCACAGCTATCAAAAAGACAGTATCACTACGCCTCAGGATAGTATATTTATCAATCAATGTACCTATCTAAAGAATCAAGCGACCATTAGTATACAAGGGATAGATATGTGTTTGGATGCAAAGATTCAATGAAAACTAAAAGAAACATACAAATGCGACATGGATAAGGATGGCATACCTGATATTTGCGACACGGATATTGATGGAGACGGTAAGTTAAATCTCTTAGGAATAATCAATTTTGAAAACAAGGACTGTTCATACGGAATAAACAACAGCGAAAACACAAACGACAAAGGGAACAACAATATCAATCAAGAAACCATAACGAAACATTATCAAGGCGTATGTTCGCTCGATAACGCTCCTTTCTACATCAATCCAGATCAATTGGATCTCAATGAAGACGGCATAGGTGATGTACAATATGAATTACCGACAGAGAATATATGAACAGGAAACGAAGAAGCTATCGATAGTGACAGAGATGGAATCATCGACGAAAAAGACCTTTGTCCCACAATCCAAGAAACACGAAATACCATAAACGATGAAGACGGGTGCCCGGAAGTGGGAGATGAGATAGCATGCTCTCCGATAGATCCTCTGGCGGATATCGTCAATGACACCATGATCATCAAGCCTACAACCTGTAATCAATGTCCTTGCCAATTCTGAGATTATGCAAGCGATCTTACGAATAATGATCAAGTCAGGGCAGTTTTGCGAAATAAAGAAAAAACAATCCAATACAAATTTTCTCAACCATGGATTGTTACTTTCTAGTATATGACAATAAAATTATAATTCGATAGCTCACATAGGGCAGAGAGTTTTAGCTTGCTCTGCAGCAGCTTTTTCCTCTGGAGTCTCAGGCTGTTTAATAACTGTAGCAGGGATGCCTTCAACCTTAAATATGTCTTTGGCTACACTAGCGCATACGCCACAGCCAATACATTTTTCATTTACCTTGACCATAATAGACAAATAAACAAGATAAAACTATTCTTGATGATGGATATGATGATGTTCTTGAGATTCTTCTCACTCTTCTTCATCAAAGAGCCCTTTGAACGATTTTTTGTGTTGGATCTCTTTCATGGCGTCTTCATCGACTACATTTACGATCTTTGTCTTGCCAGCGTTTTCTTTTGCATGTTTAAGCACCGATATCAAGGTAAGTACAAGTCACAAAAGGAGGAAAAGCTGGATGAAATAATACGACCCCGTAAGCTTGATGGTCTGGGTGCTTATGCCTACGACACTGATAGCATCACCTATTCCTAGGAAAGCCGTCGCAATGATCCGCAAGAAGCCGAAGTTGAAGAGAGAATCATTTTCCTTGAATCCGAAATATCCTATGACGAAATTCTTGAATTTGAAGCTTATGTTCCGACTAAGAAGTACAACCATAGAAACTAGGATAATCAGCAATGTCTTGAATAAGTGTCCATTGAATAGCCAAACAGAACGAGATATATCATTCACAGGAGCTATCTTGATAAGCGGCAGAACCACAAGGAAGAAACTAAGCGCTCGCAAATAGAGGACAAAAATCTTTTGATGTTTGGTGAATCTTCAGAATTTTTGGACTAATTGTGAAATTTTTCCAGAGAGATTGAATTTTTTATGCATCTCGAAAAAGAAAAATTAAAAGGCATATATTCTGAGTAGTAATGATTTATCGGGCATTTTCAAACATATTTATCCGAGCGCCTGATAGAGACTAAAGGCTATATGAATCATCAACGATATCTTGAGATGAAGGACTGGAAGTATCAAGTTTGTAATACATATCTCCGCGATATTCACTATTTTCCTGGCTTTGCTTTATGATATCGCCCAGATTAAACAATCCATTGATAAGTTCTCCTGCTCTGCTGAAAATATTCTTAGGTGTGTAGACATCGTATTGTGGGACCTTCATGAGTCTCAATACCGTAGGTATCAAAAAAAGAAGCAATATAGTAAGAATGACTCCTATAATCATAAATCTGATGCTATTCCGTCATTTTTTCTTGTTTTCCTCTTTGTTATGAGAAAAAATGAACATGATGATGGCACGAATAAAGGTATAGATACATCATACGATAACCAAAATCACCACCAAAGCCAAAACGGTCAAGATGATATTCTGGAAATCTGTGTTGGTATAAACAGCGCTCATGATGAAATAATAGGGAAAAGAGGTAAAATATCTGACTATTTTTTCTCCTCTTTCTTCGTCTTAGCTGTTCTTTCTCTATGTTCGATGAATTTATTGAATAATTCGTTCTTCGTCTCCTTGAAAAGAATCTTTGCTAATCTTTCTGATGGTTTAGCGCCCTTTTGGATCCAAGATACGATAGCGTCGGTATCTACGTTCAATACGTGCTTTACAGGATCATAAGATCACAACACTTCCTTATATCAAAATTTTACTGGTTTAGTATGTTCAGAAAGAACAACTCTATAGACAGCAAGGTTTGTTCTTCCATGTCTTGAAAGTCTGATAACTAACATGTGATTGGTATAAAAAATCTAAAAGATGAAATAATGGTATTATTTCAATTTTTCTCTCGATACATGAGAGGTTTTTTTCTTGTCCTGCTTGCAATACTTTTTCAATTCCAACTTCTGAGTCTGTGTCTTGTTGATGCTCGTGTGATAATTGGTTTTTCCACATTCCTTGCATTGCATAGCTACAACGATTCTTCATCATTTTTTCTTGGCCATGAGAATAAGGTGATAATAAATAAAGCTATTTTGAATGACGGTTGATGACTAATTTAGCACTGGGCAGATTTGAACCGCCGACCTCGTCCTTATGAGAGACGCGCTCTAACCAACTGAGCTACAGTGCCATGACATTATTAATCTTTCCATTCTTCTGACATAAATTTCTCTATAATACTTCTGCTTTTTTGTTTTTTTAGAAATGCTTCTGTTTTTCTTGCTTCTTCCTTAGTCATGTAAATTCTTGTAAAAAGGAGTTTCTCTACAGGAATTCTTTTTGTTGTAACAGTATTTCAAGCTTTATGATCCAAAAATCTTCTCGCAACATCATTTGTACTTCAAATATAATACTGTCCATTTATTAATTGTAGCACATACACAAATCGTTTCATATTACGATAGTTATACATAAAGATATCTCGTCCTTATGACCCCGAAACGTCGGGGTAACCAACTGAGCTACAGTGCCACGACATTCGGTGAGGGGGGGATTCGAACCCCCGAGACATTTTACTGTCTGACTCATTAGCAGCGAGCTGATTTCAACCACTCATCCACCTCACCACCGATGTTTTTCGTACAAAAAAAAAATCGTGTGGTGATTGTATATATAATTACTGTTGAATTTCAAGAACAAAAATATACATTTCCAAGCATACAAAAGCAAGTTTTACTCATTAGTGAAAATAATGGCAGATGAAATAGGAGGCGGTGGATTGGACGAGCTCAACGCCTGATGACAAGTAAGGGAGGACACCAATAAGGTGACAGAAGAAGCAGTCAGGAGAATACAGGAAAATCAAAAAAAAGCCCAGCAAATAGGTCAAGATATCAAAAAAGACAAGGACACCAACAGTAAATTCGCAAAATTTTTGACATTTTTGCTGAAAGACATAAAAAACGATGCACTCATAAAACAAATCTATACCACATTTTTCAAAACTATCAATGAAGAGACGGCACTCACGCACATCAGGAAAAACATGAATACCATAGTAGTAGTGGGAATGTTTATGCCATTTTACCAAGGGGAAATCAAGGATCTATGATTGGATGCCGTCTACCAAGAAATATGGGACTTCGACGGAGAAGCGTATCTCACAAAATATATCGATTACGTTAAGGCGTTGCTGCCAAAATATCACGACAACATCTCTATAGACAAAGAGCAATTCACCAAACTACTCACCTATATAGCAGAATATTATCAGCTCACGGAAAAATTATCTCCAGAAAATGCTGTAGAGTTCGAGAATACCATCAAAAAAGAGCTTGCTTTGAACGAATAGCTATCAAAATAGACAATTAAAACATTTTTAGGGTTTTTGTCAACCCTATTTTTTTATTTATAGCAAGTTTTTTGGTATTTCTCTTTTTTGTGGATATACTTAAGTGTACAAAATTTTATTTAGACTACTGGGATGGCAATCACAAAACAGTTAGAAATCCAACAAGCAGTAGAGTGAGAAAAGTTCAACAAAACCGTACAGACTTTTCAGGAATTCAAGAAAGAATTAGTCCTTAATGGAATTAATGATATCTTTTCCAGTATGACGATAAAGCAAGACAAGACAAAATATATCTTTGCTTCAGGTGGAGAGAATCTTTTTGCTATAGACGGAAAGGTTAATCTCGTAAGCCGGTTGCAAAAATTTTATACAGAGAAATGATTGACAGAACAAAGTACAGAAGAAGAAAAGGTATTGATAAGATTGGAAGGTCTAGAACTCCAGCATATCACAGCAAAAACCCAAGAAGAGTTATCGCTATTACAGGAAGATATCAATAAGACGAATAATCTCTCCGAAAGAGCGACAAACATAGAGAACCTGAAATACAAAGTCGAAAGGCTTATCAATACGTTTGAACAAGAAAAAGATCTTGCAAAAGAATCATCAAGACGATTCAGCAGCAAATACAATAAGATGGATGATAATCTCTGGAAAATACACAAAACAGAGATAGAAAGACGTCTCAAAGAGCTTAACAAGATCAAAGAACAGATTGAACGATTGGCAAACAACAAAGATAAAACCTACGAAATCGAACGAGATATCGATGCAGCTAGCAACACCAAAGAAGTCAGCAAAGTCAAAGAAGTGAAGATGGATGACGTAAATGCCATGGATATGAAGATGACGCTCAAACAATTGAACGATAGGATAGAAGAGATATCAAATGAGGTTCCAGATTTCATTACAGCAAGAAATGATATCATCCTAGAAAAATGAGACACTAACCCATATTATGAAATCATCGTAAACGACAAGAAGGATGCAAAAAAACTCATCAAATCACTCAAAAAGGTGAACAACGAATATATTATTCTCGATAAACTGGAATTGAAATGAACAAAAAGACAGGAACTTAGCCAAGATCTACAAGACTTGGAAACATATCTGAACAAGGTGATAGACAATCCTGATACCTTCAAACCATCAGAGAATCCATTTGTCCCTACACATGCAGCTGAATTTGCGGAATTGGTAAAGATAGATCCTACATTATCAGATTTCGCAAGAATGAACAAGACCAAAAAAGGCGAAACGACAGAGACAGCAGAAACAGCAGCAGGAACAGAGACTACGGAAGAGGCTGCAGACAAAGAAAGTACAAAAAAAGAAAAGAAAGCATATGTAGAAAGCGATTATGAATCAGGAAGGGATGCATTTGAAAAATGAGGTATAGGAGGTTTGATGAAACATCGGATCGATCAGACGAATATGAAACCAGAACAGAAGCAATTCCGGTGAGGAGTTGGAAATCTGGCTCTGACAGGAGGTATCATCTTCGTAGGACGAAAAATGATTTCCAGCGCATTCAAATTGTTGGGGAAAAAAGGAAGAAGCGAAGAAAATCTAGGAAAGAACCTCTGATGGCTTCTATGACCTACAGCGCTCATTTTCGGAGCACAAGCACGAAGCGGAGAATGACCATTGAGTCTCTTCAAATGAGGAGTATTGACCGAAAAGCTTTCAGGAATCTTTGGAGGAAAAAAAGAAACCAGCGATGAAGAAAGCGATACGTCGATTACCTATAAAGCATTCCCATGAGCGACAGCACTTTTTGGTAGTATGAATTATGGAGACATGAAGCAATACCTAATCCAAGACGGAGATAAAATGAAAATTGATCCTGATAAATACGATGCTTTGCTTGCAACATTCAAGACTGGAACAAGAAAGAACGCAGCAGCAGCAGAATTTTTAGAGACCATAGGCAAAAACGATGACAAAAATCTGATACATCTCGCATTAGATGGAATGGATGTTTCGTGGGATGAGATTCAAGATGATTCGAAAAGTACAGAACCGTTCAGCGAAAAAGCAGGACCTGCTATAGTAAGATTACGTTCTATCACTACATATATGGAAGAAAAAGGATATAATAAAATCAACCCTGAGACAATGAAACTCGTAGAAAATTATGTAAAGAAAGGAGATAAAGCAGACTATGATCTCGAAGGACTCGACGAAAGAGGCGATGTCTTCTACAAGGATACAGAAGTAGTAGATAAGACAGGTCTTGAGACAAAGATAACTGCAATTGCAGGAACTGATCTTCAAAGAAAAGAAGATCTCTTGTTGGCAATCAATACCTTCTACGAACAGATGCCAAACGCAAGCAAAAAAATAGATATAGTAGGAACACGGCCAAAAGTGATGTTCACGAC
>CAZIVH010000034.1:0-9820 GCA_964542965.1 uncultured Candidatus Peribacteria bacterium
CAACTCTGATATGAGGAAGATCATCCCAATAAACACAAAATCTATATCAGGTCATTTATCTTTGGCGTCATATTAGGCGTTCTCTTGGCTATTATCTATATGTTTATCTAATCATCATCCATGAAAAAAATATTCTTCCTGACATTGCTATCGATGGTGTTCGTATTGACTGGATGTGCATCCAAATCATCTTTTCCGCTGACCTTCGAGCAATTCACTATCAAAATGTATGACAATGGAAAAACCTATGCGACCAATATTTCTACGACGGATATCGAAGGAATCAAGGTAATGAAGGAGATGAAAGAACAGGTGGCAAAAGACGATACGGGATTTGTCAATTCGCTCTTTGTCGTCAAGACGTCCGTGGTTTCGTGAACAGATTTGAAAGATCTTGTAGAAGCGAATGCTAAACAACTCAAACTCAAGCTTCTAAAATATGCTTCCATAGAAGATGCTGAAAAAAATGTGCGCTGCGCTGCTCTCGAATATACTTGATATATCACGGCGTTTTCCTATCAATTGGGACAGGAAAAGTTTTATGATGGACAGTATTATCTCCTCGATGATGAACGGGTATATGTCATTTCGTTAAGCAGTGATAATGAAAATGATATCCTTCGCTTCATAAAAAGCATAAAAAAGATAAAATGCAAATAACACCTCATCTTTTACTCAATTATCTTATCGTATTATGGTCGATCAATCAGATTTCTTCAATGAGCCTGGTAATCTTAGTGGACGGCAGTTAGTAGGAAAAACATTTATCGGACTCCTTATCGGAGGAGTGATAGCCGCACTGTTGTTCGTCATTCTTTCATTTATGGGAGGGATGTTCACGAACGCGTTCTGAGCGCAAGCAGGAACGATAGTCAATCCTATGCTTTCCTTGATATTGCTGTTTATAGGATTTTTGAGTACTTTCATAGGAAATATCGGTGTAGGAGGTATCTATAGCTTATTCTACAACAGGAAATACTACAACACGAGTAAGATGTTCGGATTGCTGTTCTTGACGAACGGTATCCTATTCTTTTTTATGGCTCCTATCTACATTATCTTTGCTAGTCAGATAGATATATTATTCCTTATCTTAGGATTCCATGTCCTGTTCTCAGTATTCACTTCAGCGGCGCAGATAGAATTTTCTACCAATCCTAATTATTGCGCATCATCATTTATGGGAACCATTCTTGGATTTGTATTGGCATTCCTCGCATACTGCCTCATCTATAAAGTATCATGATCCGCAGAGGTCCAACAGAAGATTTATTTGTTCATGCTCTTACCGCCTGTGCTTGGATATGCATTGGTGCCATTTGGCTCAGGGATCCGAGAAAAAATCTACTATAAATTCTATGAATTGGGAAATAATGGATTGTATGTTCCATCAGTCACGGAAATGGTAGAAGAGGAGCAAACAGAAGGAGACGGCTCTACGGGATGAGAAGAGATCAATGTAGAAGGATAATCAGAAATGATATAGAAATTCTGAATTCTAAATTTTAAATTCTAAATTCGTTTCGTAGTATGCATCTTTATCACATTGCATCATTGATCAAGTTAATGCTCGGTGCTGGCATTATGCTGATAACCTATACTTCCATAAATGTATATGAAGACCCGGTAATAGGGATAGGGCTCGGTATCTTATGACTATTCATCGCTTCGCGATGAGCGAGTTTTTATATGTTTCTTGGTATCCAGAAGCGGTTCCGTGATCTCTCCCAAATGCGTCTTATCAAAGATAGCTATAAACTCTCATTGCTGTTCTGAATATTTGTCCTGATCAATGCATTGTTCTTGCTCCTATGATATCGAAGCAAATTTTTATGATTGATCCTATTGGTAGGATTCATTATCCTCCAGGTGGTTTTATTCTCTGAACAAAAAAAGACGACTAATGAATTCCCAGATATCTAAAATAGAGAGAATAATAGAAAAGCTCAAGACCGTCTACGATCCTGAGTTCCCTATGGTTGATATGTATACCTTGTGATTGATTTACCAGGTAGATGTTGATGAAGCCAAAAAAATCGTACATATCCTGATGACCTTCACGACGCCATTCTGTCCTATGGCTGATATGATAAAAGAAATGATTCAGAATGCTATTCTCGAGGTTGTACCTGATTTCTCTGTTGAGATCGCCATCACCTTCGAACCGCCTCGGAACCAATCAATGATAAAAGACAAGGACCTACAAAGAATGTTTGAATAGAAAAAAACCTGGTGATTGCATGCCAGGTTTTTTTGTCTACTTTATTTCCAGTTCTTACTGGTTAGTTGGAGTAGGAATGGTGGTCTCTGTTCATGATAACTGTCTCATCCCAGGATTCCTTTGCCCTTTCATCATTCATTGTCTCATCTCCGTCATACCAGGCATCATTCCTCATCTACCAAATCCGCATTCGTGTCATCCGTTGGAAACTCAAATGATTCCCAAAACTAGAGCGGTGATACTGATAAATCCGATGCTAATCAAAGCGATAAGCGTGTTTTTTTCCATAATATTTTCTATAAAATAAAAATTGTATTGAGCATGTATACATATCCACCTTAAACTAATCTAAAGAAAAACCCGGCCATGCATCCGGGTTCTTCTTATATATCAACGGGTGTTGATAACAATTTATTTTCTCATTCACATACCCATTCCTTGTCCCATTCATCATCTCCCTTTCCCCATACCTTCTCCTTTCATCGTTTCTATACCGAGTTCTTTCCTGATCGCTCTTGCTTTTTCGTTGTAGTTATGCATCTCTTGGAGTTTTTTGAATTCCGCTTCCGTGTCGATGATATCGAGGATAGGACGTCCTTCGTTCAAAGTTTTCCAAGTCGAATAATCTCCTGCTTCGAGTGCAGTCTGGATTTTTTCTTGCGTAGCTCTTCTGGTAATCATGTCATTGAATTCTGATTCTGTAGAATACTTAGTGATTCCGTATTTCTTATGCGCTGCTACGAATGCTGTATAATCTTTGTCTGTAATTGCCTTTTCTACAGCAGTCCTAAATGCTTGAGCTTCCTCTACACTCGCAAATTGATTCATCATGTTCTGTCCGGAATTCATTCCCATTCTTTGTCCAGATCACATTCTCATCCCATGAGAGGTTGTGGTAGTGGTGTTGCCTGCCAATGTTACTGCGCCTACAATCATGCTAGTTATCCCAAGCAAACCGATGGTACTCGCTACGATAGATTTTGTTTTCATGTCATTGTCTATTAAAAGTTAAAAGCGTCTGTCTATTTCTAGATGACGCCCTCAGTATATATATTGACCTTAATCAAAACTAAAGATTACCTTAAACACTATTTAAGATTAGTGAACAGTGAATAGTGAACAGTGAAAAGCGATGGTATCGTTTAAATAGACTATCGTAATTTACAATAGTTTGTTAGATAATCATTCATTCGTTATTCACTATTAGTTTTTAGTTTTTCACTATTTAGTAATCTGGTAGCCGAAGCCTTTGATTGTCTCTATTATCGTCTTTCCCAATTTTTTTCTTAGATTCGAGATGTAGACGTCGAGTTTTGCGTCTTCTTCAAAGACCTGATCATTGCCTCGGATCTCTTCTATGATTTCCGTTCTGGAGATGCTTCTTCCTTTCCTTTCCAAAAGATATTCTATAATCTGAAATTCCTTCAAGGTCAGCTTGATTTCCTTGCTTCCCTTGCTGACTTTTTTTTGATCCTTATCGAGACGGAGAGATTTATATTCCAAAATATTCTTCGGTCCATTCCTTTTGCTTATGGCTTGGATTCTTGCATCAAGTTCTTTGAGATCAAACGGCTTCACGAGATAATCATCTGCTCCGGATTCGAATCCTTCAAGCTTATCGTCCAGTTGCCCTTTGGCTGTCGCCATAATGATAGGCACTTCCGGTTGTGATTTCCTGATATTCTTGCACAAGGTTATGCCATCCATTCATGGGAGCATCAGGTCGAGCACGACGACATCAAAGTCTTGATGCTTCGTTACTTCGAGTGCATACAAGCCATTTTCCGCCCGTACGACCGAATGATTTTCGAGCTCGAGATATCTCTTGATATTGTTTCCGATGGTCTTGTTGTCTTCGACGACGAGGATTTTCATGAGAATGAATTAGGTAACTAAAAGACGTTCCTCCTTTATGGAAAGGAGGGGGACCCGAAGGGTGGAGGATTTAAAGTAAAATCTCTCATCCTAAAGGATACCTCCCTCTTTGAAATAAAGAGGGTACGTTATATTAAAAGCTTATCGTACACGCCGTTCCCTTACCAACTTTACTGCTCATAGCTATCTTCCATCCATGCTTCTCGACAAGTAATTTTACTAAGTACAATCACAATCCAAAACTTTTCGTATCTGATTTTGATCTATCCGCCTGCCAAAATCTCTCCCGAATATGTTCGAGGTCACTTGCTGCGATTCCTTTCCCGTTATCTTTTATCGTAAGTTTGTCATCATCCAAACTGATGTCTATTGTTCATCATTCTGGCGTGAATTTATACGCGTTTTCCAAGATGTTTTTGATGATGATGTGTAGACTGTTTTTATGTGCTTTTTTTGAAACGCCCTTTTTGATGTGTGTTGTTGTCGTGATGCTTTTTTCTTGATAAAATTTTTGCAAATCATGGACTATACTTTCTGCGAGTTCGCTGATGTCTGTCTGCTGTTTTGAGAGTGTTTCCATCGCTTCAAGCCTGCTTATAGTAACCAATGTCTCCAAAAGGCTATTCATATCCTTGAGTTGTGTTTTTATATTCTGTAATCCTTGTGCATATCACTTGGTTTTCACTGCATAATCTATCTCGCTATTTATGCTCATGAGCGGCGTCTTCAATTCGTGTGATGCGTTCGTAACGAAGTCTTTTAAACTAAGCGTTTGCTTATGGATCTTTTCAAATACTTCATTGAATTTTTGACTGACCCTATTGATCTCATCATCGGGATGTCCGGAGATCTCGATTTTTTCATTGAGATTGTCTATATGCAACGTGTCGAGGAATCAGAGTAACTCATTCAATTTTTTGAGAGAGGATCTGACAAATATCAGAGAGATCAGATAGGCGATAAGCCCAAAGACGACCATCAGATAGATGCTTATCCGGATAAGGTTTTTCTGCACAGTCATATGCTGGGTGACGTTCGTTACGAGTAGTTGATCGTTCACTTGTTTATACATGAAATACATATCATCAACTTTTGCGATGCTTTTCCGTCGATGGAGCTCGAGAAGTGTTTGTCACTCAGGGCTGTTGATGCTGAAAATCTCCGTTTCCGGCAACCTATTTTTTCCAAGTACCATTTTTTGCATCATCATGGGATTGGGTCTCGGCGGTATCAATGCCGATTGTTTATTGTATCGATTCTGAAAAAAAATCCCATTAGCCAAGAGGCTGAACAATAACACGATAAGTATCGTAAAAAGCGTGAATTTTAGACTGATCTGCGTCGAGGTCTTGAGATGTCTAAATGAGAATCATTTGTTTTTCCGCAGCTCTTGGAAGTGTTCCTTGATGTCCTGGAAGATATTTTGCATATCCGATCAGAAAGGATAAAGTTTGATTTATATAGATATTTACCTTAAATAAACATTAAATGATATGGTGTTCATTATTGTATATGCAGTATCTCATTATATATTTCTACACTGTTTCTCGTATGCTTAGTCTGCCCTAATGCGTTCCTTTTATGCTTTTCTTGCAGAATCTGTAATCTATTTTCTTCAGTAATGCGACTTTGGTACATATGTAATTGCTCCTTATGCATATCAGTATTCCCCAAGAACCATATTTCTATTTCCCATTTGATACCTTTATATCCTGTTCTTAAATTGACTATATATCACTGTGGGCGACCTATTCTCGGAAAATGTACAAAATCGCCGAACTCATACTTTTGCACGGTCTTTTTCTCTATGAACTCATTCAAAGCTTTTTTGGCGGATTGTTCAGGAAAATCTGTTTGGACAACGATATCTATATCTGGATCCACCATAAGATCCAATGCATAACTTCAAATGATTTGTGGGGTGCCTATTTGAGATAAGATTTCCAAAATTTTTTTTTCATGTAATAGTGCGGATGCTAGTATTTTTGTTTTTTTGCTTTCTTCTAAGATATGCTCATCTACCATCATGAGAGAGAATAATGAGTAAAGGATGTATAAGATAGAGTAGCCTTTCTTGGATTGTTTTCAAGATATTAGCATGGTAGAGAAATTTTCTATCCAAAAAAAACCGGTCAGTATCGACCGGTTTCCTCTATAACTCTGTTTCCAAAACTAAAGCATAGTCTTTGAAATTATTATTTCTATAGAACTTGATTGCTCATTCGTTTTGGGCAGAAGCTTCTACTCTGACCTTACCAACATTTTTTGAGGTACACCAGTCAATAAAGGCGATATATAATTGTTTTCCAATTCCCTTGGATCTGAATTCATCTAAGACAAACGTGTTTTCTAGCTCTGCAACAATTGGCAGACGCCTATATTTTTCTGCTTCAGTTAATCCACCGCACAGATAGCCAACGATTTTGTCGTTGACTAGAGCAACAAGAACACAACCATCATCTTGAGAAATTTTCTTGTGATAGTATGTGGTCCCAGCTTCACTAAAAGTCCAATTCATATCTAACAGATTATCATATTCTTTATGCTCTTTTTCAAAGAGTTTCAGGTTTAGTTCTTGTATTTTTTGGAGGTCATCCAGTGTTGCATTTCTAATGGTTACATCCATAAGGGTAATCGATAACTAAAGCATTTTTCAAAAAATCCCCCAAATGCTTGGAGGATTTTTTAAATTATATTATAAGGTCTTGTCAGTCACAATCTTGCCTTTTACACATCCATTCAACGCATTTCTTTTCTCTGCTTCAGCTCGAAACTTATTCAAAACAGTTGTTGATGTATATGTCACTGGTCGTTTTTCCAACAATCACTTCATCACGATATAGCTTTCGCAGACGATGTATTTGCTTGGATTTGTAGTCTTTCCGATCATCTTATTGGCGTACGCTGTCCTTCGTTCTGCGTAGTAAGGGTTTTTGGTGGTGACGTAGGTGAAGCTGATATCTTTGGTAGTGACCAAAGGGATATTGTATTTTTTCAAAAGATAGATGACTGCATCCATGAGTTTTTGGTTTCCAATAGTTGTAGGAGTTACTGTATCAGCAGTATCTACTGTATCAACAGAAGTTCATAGAACGGTTCATGTCGCTTCTTGTACATCAGTGCTAGTTCCGCTAAAGATATCTGAGGATATTTCTTGCGTTCCTGTAGTGGTGTTTAATCAAGAAGATAGGATAGTGCCTTCTCCCGTAAATACATATCCATCTGTAGGAATTCTATCTTGCCCTAGAAAATTTTGTGCGAGATAGTCCTTGAAACTAGCTTGATAATCCTTCTGGACATTCGAATAATCATATGCAGTCAATGCGATACTGATGATCAAAAGGATGACATATATCTTGGTTCCGAATAACTGTCGGAAACTTTTGGTGATGCGATGCTTGAAAATGAACGTAAGCGATATGAACACGATAAATCCTAATGATAATGCAAACACGAGCATGACTTCAGGCGATCAGGTATTGTATTGGAACATAAAGAAGATGATGATCGCTACGATGAAACTAAGAATGGCTGGCATAGCCAATTCTGATCTTTTCTTATGCTCTTTGATGGTTGTGTGGAAATGATCGTGAAAAGCGACTTTGGATTCGTGTATAGGTTTTTTTTCGACGATTTTTTCCGTTTCGGGACTAGTTTCGGCTACAGCGTACAATGCAGTAATCAAGAGGATAGCTACAAGATTGATAGCTCACAATCGAAAAAAATTCGTTTGACCTCGCAAGAATCCTACAATCACAGGTTGTACGACAAAAAAATAGATACTAAAGAGAAGAAAGAGGTTTTTTTTCATCGATCTTTATAGTATTAAATAAAAATGTCAACTATTTTTTCGTATATATCGGTATATATATGAAATATCGAGCATTTTTCAAGGGTAAAAATTGCAAATTGCAGTAAAAAGGGGTACACTTAAATAGAGCTCAAAGCCTAAAGCCCAAAGCTTAAAGATCAAAAAATATTTACTTGTACATAACAGCAGAGTATGAAAAAATTTATGGTAGCTAGTATTCTCGTATATGCATCGCTGATCGTCGTAGGATATGCCCAGATGATCGTTCCTAGTTCGGAGAATTATATTCTCAATGAAAATGATCAGCAAGTGCTCAATACGGAAAATATCGAAGACCCTTTGAGAGGATGAGCCTACAATATCATCGTCCCTGTGGAATGAACAGGAACATTGTCGTGAGTGGTATGATCGGTAGCTGGGGAAAAGATTGGTAGCTTCGAGGTGGCAAAAAACAAGACTATGCAGGTCATCAAAAATATCATCAATTATGCTTTGGGAATGCTCTGATTGGTTGCGTTAATATATCTGATCTTTCATGGGTTCATCATGCTTACTGCAGCAGGGGATGATGCACAATACAAAAAAGGGCTCAAAGGCATCAAATTTGCGGCGATCGCTATCGTGGGAATATGATTGAGCCGGCTTATAGTGAGCGGAATATTCCGACTTATAGATTTAATCATTAATGCATAACATGAAACACATCATCGCTATCAATATACACAAAATCTACAGGTATATCTTCTATATCATAGGAGGAGCCTTTGCTGCAGGTGTATTTATGCCCACAGCATCGCTTGGACAATTCCTTGAAGCCGAATTCCCCTATGAAATTCAATGACAGGAATATTCATGAGGAACGGATCAGGAAATCAATATTGCTACGATTGTCAAAGAAGATACCCAGAATCAAGCAGGCTTGCTCCAAAGATTGTCAGATTTTTTCAGGGTAAGTGGAACGGAATATAATCCTGACGGTACACCCGTGACTGATCCGGCGACAAGATACGTAAAACGGATATTGAATATGTTGCTCTGATTGGTGAGCTTTCTCTCACTTGTGATGATCATTTTCGCTTTCTATCTTATCTTCTTCTCAAAGGGCGAGGAAGCAGTCGGAAAGGCGAAGAAAATCCTTATCGGTGTAGGAGTGGCGCTCGCTATCATGGGATTGTCGTGGTTTATAGCAAGCTTCTTCTTCGATATCTATAAGACGGTGACGTAATGATTTTTATCTCTTGGTAATGACGGATGTTCGGTATATGAGACCAAAACAAAATCCAAAAGAAAACACATGAAAATCTCTTCAATACAGAGACTATGTTGCCTATATCCGAAATAAGGAACGATACTATCATCATGAAGGATGGAGGATTGAGAGCTATTCTTAGGATCAATGGGGTAAATCTCGACCTCAAAAATTTCGATGAACAGCAGATCGTGCTCGAGCAATACAAGAAATTCCTCAACGGATTGGAATTTCCTATGCAAATATTGGTTCGCAATACGTTCTTGGATCTTTCCAGCTATCTCAATTATATCAAAGGGAATGTTGATGCTATAGAAAATCCCGTACTTAAATCGCAGTGAGATGCATATTATAGATTTCTGCAGAATATCGATATGCAGCAAGGATTGATCTACAATAAAGAGTTCTATATCATCGTGCCGTATTACGAAAGCGAACAGGATAAAGGACAAGTACAGAGATCGCGATGGGGAAAATTGTTGGATGTGTTGAATGCAAAAGATACGATCGAAAAGATCGTGATGAGATACAGGCAATTTCTCAAGGGAAGAATCTCTCTAGAAACGAGAGTGAATCTTATCATCGATGGATTGGGAGGAATAGGGATCACCGCCGAAAAAATAACCACACCGGATATCATCAGTTTGATCTTCCGTTGCTACAA
>CAZIVH010000035.1:0-8838 GCA_964542965.1 uncultured Candidatus Peribacteria bacterium
ATTACGACAAATTGAAGCAATGACATAGCTCTCATGAGAAGGTAAAAACAATATAAGGTTTTTATTTAGTTAGCAGGGAAAATCAAGCAATTCAAAAAATATCATTGATTTTATCCTTATTTTAGATATATCAGACAAAATAAAAAAAAGTCAACAATGAACTCAAAAATTCAAACAAACAAACATCCCGAGAGGATATTATTGATGGCCATGCTCATTTTTTATATTCTCTTTTATGGAACATTCATTACCATTGGACTATTATCGTAATATACAAAAAAGCCCGGTTTTTCCGGGCCTTTTTTCATAAAAAAGATACATTTAGAGAGTGATTTCTTTTTCTTCTCCTGTCTTCATGTCCTTGATCTTATATCTCCTCAACGCTTTCTCTCCTTCACCGAAGATAACGACATGAGGAATTCATTTTTTGTCTGCATACGCGAATTGCTTACCTAGTTTATCTGCAAACGGATAGATCTCGATATTCTTACCTTCAGAAATGAACACCCCGGCAAGAGCGAAGATATCCTGGAGAGTTTCATCAAAATTGACAAACAGATATTCCGTCACGGTCTTCTGTTTATGGACGATATCTTCCTTTTCAAACATTTTTCCTAGTATCCTGGATATTCCGATACTTCCTCCGACTCCACAATAGTCTTTTTTCTTTGGATCGATATATCCCGTAAGATTATCATATCTTCCTCATCCGCAGATAGATCATAATGCAGCATCATTCTTCAAAGAACATTCAAACACGGTTCACGTATAATAATCCAAGCCTCTGACAATTTTGAAATCAACTTTGTATCCTATTCATCACATAGTAACACCGAACATATCCAGATATTTCATAACGATAGCCAATTCATCTATTCCTGTAGTGAATTCATCGTTATCTACGAATCACCTAAGATCGAGAAGATCTTGTTCATGTTTGATATCGAGATGTAAGAATTGCAATAACTTCTCTATTTCCTTATCGTTAATTCCTAAATCCTTGAGAGAAAGTACGAATTTTTCCTCGCCTATCTTAGTATATTTGTCTATCAATGTAGATACCTGTTGTTTGAGCTCATCGGTTTTGAACAAAGCCAGTAAGAGTCAATTTATCAGTTTCTTATTATTGATATGAAAAATCGGTTCATCATCCAGTTTCCCATAAGCAACGATCTCATGAAGCGCTTTGTATAAATCCAAGATAACTTCTGCATCATAGTAGAGATAATCTGATTTCTTATCATCTTTTCGGATAACGTCGACATCGCATTGCCGGAATTCCCTATATCTTCCTTTCTGAGCTCTCTCCCCTCTTCGAACCGGTTGGATCTGATAACGTTTGAACGGGAATGATAATTCATTTTCCCAATCCAAGACATATCTTGCAAACGGTACTGTCAGATCGAAATGCAAGGCATAGTCCTTCAAATCCTCTGCTCATTGAGCCAATCCATACAATCAAAAAATCTGTTTCCCTGTCTCCTCGCCATTCTTAGATAAAAGGACTGAATTAACCTCTACGGCAGGAGTATGGATATGCGTATATCAGAACTGTTTATAATGCTTTTCAATGATTTTAACGACATTATCAAAAATAATCTGCTGCGCAGGGCTATATTCTGGGAATCCTCCGGGACGAAAAACCATTTTTTTAAATTTTAAATTTTAAATTTTGAATTTTAAATTAATGTATGTTCTTGTCCTCATTTTTCAAGTCGATTACGCTACATGACCATGAAGATGTCTTTTTGCATAGAGGTAGGCCAACGCGATAAGCAAGGCAACCAATCCAAAAGGAGAGATATTAAGATCGATGAGATACCCGCCGATGATCGGTCAGAAAATATTTGCCAAGTTGGCTAATGCTGACACATTGCCATTCACCACTCAGACGTCTTGCCTATTGCCTAGCATCATATTCTGGAAAACCGGACGAAAAATTCATCCGAACACGCTACTCAAAGCTACAAGCGTGATCACAGGAATCGCTGAGGAAAAGATGAACGATCAAAGATAACAGACAATCATTCAGAAGAGACTGATGCTAATCAATTTTTTATTAGTGAATCTCTTGAGCCAAAACGGTTTCAGCAAAAGTCATTGATTGATGACCATGATAAGTCAGAACAAAGCCATGATATACCCGCTTTGTTCTCATCATATACCAAAAAATTTAGAAAGATACAAGGTAAACGACATCTGATAGATCATGATACCGAGATTGACGATCAAGAAGACGAGATAGTATTTTTTTTCATTGGAAACAAACATATCCTTGAAGACACGAGCAACCCCTATACGTATTTTTTTTGTCTTATCGAGAAGCTTATTGGTCTCAGGAACTCCTCGGAAAATAAACGCCAGATTGACCAACGCCAATATTCCACTAACAATAAACGGTATTTTGACACCATATCCTAATAGCCGACCTCCAATCGCAGGACCGATGATAAACCCGATACCAAACACCGCGCCGAACAATCAGAAATTTGCAGCACGCTCTTTGTGATCTGCCGAGATATCGCTGAGGATGGATTGAACGGCTCAGATATTCCCTGAAGCCATACCGGCGACAACCCTCGCCAAGAGATAGATATAGATATTTCATGACAATGCGATGATCACATAACTCAAAAAGGTAAACAAGACAGAGATCAACAATACGGGTCTTCTTCCATATTTATCGGACATCATTCACAAGATAGGACTAGAAAAGAGTCCGAACAACGCAAAAAGCGTCACTCCAAGGGAAATCATAAAATAGTCTGTTTGGAAATAGGTCACAAGATTCGGATATGCAGGGATGACGACAGTCAGTCATAAGATATCCATAAACAACGTGAAAATGACGATTCGCTTGATATTTTTCATAGCTCTATAGCATAAAAAAAGATAAAATTAATCGATATTGCGCTGAACTTTTTCAATGAATTCTTTGACATTGCTGGCTTTGATAAGTCATATCGCAAAGGTTCATTTACTGGTCACGAGCAGCTTGTCTCCTGCTTTGATTCCCAAAGCATCTCTTGCTTCTTTTGGAATGATGATTTGTCATTTGGTATTTACGGTGACGCTTCCATAAATATGATGATCAGTCATTGGATCTACCATAACATAAGAAAAAAAATATAAAAAAGTAATACTTGTATTACAAAGATTACTTATATTACTTTTAAAAGCAAGAGAAAAAAAACCAAAAAACGGAAACATGGGAAAATGGAGAATGGAAAATGGAGAATGGAAAATAGAAAAATGGAGAATGGAAATATGGAATATGGAAAAATTTAATCTTTCAATGTTTCAATCTTTCAATGTTTCAATGTTTCAATGTTTCAATGTTTCAATGTTTCAATGTTTCAATCTTTCAATCTTTCAATCTTTCAATGTTTCAATCTTCTTACACTGCCTGTATCTTCACACCAATATTCTGTAATTTTGTGACGATATCGTCATATCCTCTGGCAATGATATCCTCGTTCATGATATTCGTCGTTCATTGTGCCATGATTCAGGCAAGGACCATAGCGCCACCGCACCTAAGATCCGTGGAAGAGACATACCCACCTCTCAATTTATTCGGACCGATGACAATCGCTTCATGCGGATTGAGGATCTCTATTTTAGCTCATAAATTTTCCAACTCAGTCAGATAATTAAATCTTCATTCATACAAGGTCTCGAATATTTTTGATACTCACTTTGCTTGAGTCAATAAAGTTCCGAAGATAGATTGCAAATCCGTAGGGAATCAAGGATAAATCCTCGTCTCGAATTTTACGGCCTGATAGTTTTTCTTATTTTTTGAAGTGACTCTAATGGTTTCCTTATCGAGAATCTTAAAATCGATTCCGATCCTGCTTGCAACGCTATAGATAGCAGAGAGATCATCGACATCACAGCCTTTGATCGTCAATTCCGAATCATCCGCACCGGCACCGATCGCGAAATAGGTTCCCGCTTCGATATAATCAGAGATTATTTTAAATTCTTCTATCTGGATATTGATATTTGACGGTTTGACGACAATGCTATGATCAACATTCAAATGGATATCCGCTCCGACACTATTGAGGAAATCTATCAAATTCCTCACATGCGGTTCGATAGCGACCTGATAGATATTGATCGCATAATCGAAATTGTTTGCAAACGCGAGATAGGTCAACAATGCTTCTATCGCAGTCACCGAAAACCCAAGCAGCATGATGTTTTTCTTAGGTTGTCCTGTGACCTCGAACTCCTTGAATTCATTTTCAGTGATCGTAATACCTGCCTTAACTAATGCGTCATCAAACATATCAAGCGGTCTCTTACCGATATTACATCCACCACTACCAACGAATTTCACTTTTCCGTATTTGATCAATCCAAACGGAATCAACAAAATAGACGCTCTGAATTTTTTCGCAAGGTCATCCGTCAGATCGAAATAGTCCTTGGATTTTGCGATAGCTGCATGAGCTAAAGTCTCCATAGAAGCGACATCCTTGATATTTGGCTTATTGAGCAATTTCACTTTATTGTCTACACAATAATTCGCTGCCACGATAGGCAATGCCGCATTTTTGCTTCATGAAATCACGACTTCGCCCTTGAGGTTTGGTGAATATTCGATTTGAAACATACGAAACGAATGAATAATTAAAAATTAATAATGAATAATGATGGTATTGGTCTTATTATGAACTATTGGTAACTAATTAGGTGGTTTTTTCAAGAAAAGAAAATAGTCATTCCGACAGTAATATAACAAACCCTCATTCCGGCATACTATCTGTCTAGGCCTCATTCCGGCGTTAAGAAATTGGTGCCGGAATCTCGTGGGTAGACTATAAGATTCCGGCCGCAATCCGGGGCGCCGGAATGAGGTACATGAGTGAAAGAGTCCGGAATGAGATCAAAAAAAGAAAAGAGATTCCTCGCAATGACAAAAAAAGCTCCGCTAAAACAGCGGAGACTTAATGAAACAAATAGGTGATTTACGGACCTACAGCAACTTCAAGTCGGTCGTAAATTTCCTTCTGAGCTGAATTCAATGTCCCTTTGATGTCAGGCAGCATATCCTCAGCAGCTTTGATATAAGATTCGAGAAGCGAATACGAGGGATCACCCTCTTTCAGCGAACCCTTTGCTTTCTCAATCAGTTCGCGAACGTCTGTTTTTTTAATACACATAAAAAATAGGTTTTTGTTTTGTTAGAATACTATATATATTTCAGAGAAAATAGCAAGTATAAAAACTAATGAAAAATTAAAAATTAATAATGAAAAATGATTGAACTGTTATTGTATTAACTATTGTAAAATACAATAGTCCATAATACAACAAAATCCAACACTATTCATTATTCACTATTCATTATTCATTAAATATTATCGTTTTCTCCAGCTAGGACACTGTTGATCGACATCGATATGAGAAAATCCTTGGTGCTGGATAGCATCGACGATCAATTTCGTCAAACCAGCGATATCTTTGTCTTGATGAGTGAATGAAAATTTACAGCCAGCGGCTTTGGCCATAGCGACAGGATCAAAAGGAGTTATTTCGTTGCCTTCAGGAGTGGATTTGGTTTTGACATGAAGCGGAGTCGTCGGAGACGCTTGACCGGTAGTCAATCCATAATTCTGATTGTTTGCGACGATATAGGTCAGATTGATATCTCTTCTGCACGCAGCCAAAAAATGCCCAAGTCCGATACCATAACCGTCACCATCTCCTCCGTACGCGATGACAGTAAGATCAGGATTCGCCATCTTGACTCCGGTAGCGAATGGCAAAGATCTTCCATGTAAGGTCTCGCAGCCATAGCTATCGATATATTGCGGCATCTTGCTCGCACATCCGATACCGGAAAGCACGACAACTTTATGTTTAGGAATATTGAGTTCTTTGAGCGCTGCTTTGATCGCGGCCATGATGAGGAAATTCCCACAGCCAGGACATCGTTGGATTTTAGTTAAATTAGTACGCATTTTTCATAGAATTAACAATTTAAAATTTACAATTGAGAATATTTTCAATTCTCAATTTTCAATTCTCAATTAAACAACAATCTCTTCTTCAAAAACCGGATACGACGTCACCTTCCTGATATGACTAACCTTATTGTTCCATTTCTTATCATTCAAGAGACATTTATTGGTAATCAAATTTTCAAGTTGTCCGCTATAATTCATTTCAACAAACACCAATTTTTTGATCTGCTTCACATGTGCATCCAAAAATTCTTTCAACCTCATATCCAATGGTTGGAATACTTTCACGACTATTAAACCATATTTCATCTTTCCATCTTTCAATTTTCCATTTTTCAATCTTATATAGTCTTCAAGGACAACTCTATTCATGCCAAACGTCACGAAGAATATCTTCGCCTCCGGATTGATAATTTCATAGCCATAAAAATCCTTGGTGAATTCTTGTTGTACGAAAGTGTCGAGTTTTTTGAATCTCTTATCGTTCATCAACTGCTTATTCACGGGATCTTCACTCGTCGCACCATATTCGTCGTGCTCGTAGGAGGTAGCGATGAATTCGCCGTTCTCCGTTCCTGGAACGGTTACCGGAGAAACTCAATCAGAAGTAAGTTTATATCTTTTATATTCACCTTCCACTTTTCCATCCCCGCCTGCCGGACGGGCAGGTTTCAATATTTCCATTTTTCCATGATTAATTAGTTCAGCCACTAATTTGTTTTTGTCGACAGACAAATACGATTCAGAATATTGCTTATCGATAAGCACAATAACCGGATGCTGATACTGATCAGATCGATTCAACGCCTTGCCGATCAGCGTATAGCCATCTTCATAGCTCGATGGCGCTAACACGATAGGAAAGGTATCTCAGAAACTTGCATTCAACGCATAATTGATATCGGATTGCCCCGTATAGGTCGGTGTTCCTGTACTCGGACCGTCACGCTGGGAAAGTACATAGACTCATCCGAGTTCCGCTTGATTGGAGAAACTGATGGACTCCGTCATCAATGCAAACCCTCCTCCACTCGTTCCCGTCATCGCTCTCTTGCCGGCAAACTTTGCTCCGAGCATAGCAATACTACATGCGATTTCATCCTCTCCTTGATAGAAGGTAACGGCTTTATTCTCGGTAATCACTTCAATAAGCGAAGAAGCGGGCGTCATAGGATAGGCAGCATAGAAGTCCATACCAGCTGCAATAGCTCATTTTCCGATAACTTCATTTCCAAACATAAAAACTTTTTCCGGACCAACACTCTTGGACAGATCATATTTTGAAGTTGAGAAATATCCATATCCCTTACGCATACATTCCACGTTAGTGGTCAAGATATCATCCTTGAAATATTTCGCCAATAATAGCTCTCCTTCCTCACACGGGATTCCGAGCAATTTCAAGCTCGCTCCGAAGAAGTAGACATTCTTGTATTGTACGTCAGATTTTTTGAGTTTATGTATTTTTTTGAGCGTATACACCTTCTCGTTTTTGGTGATCGCATAGTCATCGAATGGGAAAAAATGATCTATTTTTTTGGTGACAAAAGGATAATCCAGAGAAATATACAGAAAGAAGTCATTATTATCTCCCTTGATGATCGACGCGTATTCCTTATCACCCAGGACCGTATATCCTTTGGAACATAAGAGTTCTCCGAGAAGCATTCCAGAGGTATTTACTCCAGTACCAGCAGCTCAAGAAAAACCTATAGCTATTTTCATACTTTATAACTAAAAGACTAAAAAGCAATTTGGACTGCGTCCGTAAATTACGCGAATCATATTACAATAGTTTATATAAAAGGTAAGAGAATATGCAATTGAAAAATGCCACGATTTTGTTACCAATACACTGCTTCGCAAATGAATAATGGACAATGAAAAATTAATAATGTTGTTTTTGCTAAGACAAACTATCGTATATTACAATAGTAAATAATATAACAAGTCCAAAATCATTCATTATTAATCATTAATCATTCATCTAAAAACAATCATTCATCTTTCATCTTTAATTAAGTTTCAAAAGTATGGAGTGAGAATTATTAGCAGATCAGCCGTTAGGACAGAAATTGATCAAGAAGTGATTCTGGTTATATTTTTTTATGATCATCACTGCGCCAGTAGGATATCTTATCAAAGTGATAGTATCAAACACCCTATCAGTAGAAGATGTTGGAATTTTTTATAGTGTTCTGGGGTTCGTACTCCTAGTATCGATATATCACGATCTAGGGCTAACAGAAGCGCTGCAATATTTCCTTCCTAAATATCGGATAGAGAAAAAATACGATCATTATAAAACGATCATCGTCCTTACCTTGCTAGCGCAAGTCACGCTAGGCATCGGCATAGCTATCGGCATGTATTTCTGAGCGGATCGACTTGCTATCCATCATTTCAAATCACCGGAAGCGGTACAGATAATCAGGAATCTCTGTTTCTATTTCATAGGAGTGAATATCATTCAGGTGATAGCATCGATCTACTACGCACTCCAAGACGTAAAGAGATATGGACGGATAGAGTTCTCTAGACTCTATACCGTATTATGATTCACAATATTTTTCCGGTTAACACGTACGATTTCTCCGGAAAATTTCAGCATAGCGTGGATAATAGGAGTAGGAGTATCCATTATCGTATGATGATTTCTCTTTACGAAAAAATACAGGGACATATTATCGAAGTGAAAAGTACTTTTCCAGAAAAGCATCATCACAAAACAATTAAAATATGCATTTCGAGTATTCTTATCGGCCAACGTATCATTGGTGCTCACGCAAATAGATCAGCAATTAATCATCAACCTTCTTGGACCAACAGCAGCCGGATACTTCACAAATTATCTAAGCGT
>CAZIVH010000036.1:0-8787 GCA_964542965.1 uncultured Candidatus Peribacteria bacterium
TGGTGCCCCTTCCGAAGTCAAATCCGAACTAATCATTGACTTCGGTTTTCTTGTTTTCGCCTTTGCAAGCATGGCATCATCGAAATTGACGGTAACAGCACCTTCTCTGAAATTCAGGTAGAGTTCAAGGTGATCCTCATGCAGATAAATCACATTGACAAACTGGTCAACCAGTTTCTGCCGCTGTTCCTTATCTGAAATATCGTATTTGCGGAAGTGATACAGCCACGCGGTGAAGATATCTCGGCTGACCGTCGGCTTTGTCATTTCCTCCTGCATGATTCTGACATTGAGGTCGTTCTTTTTTTCTTCCAGTTCTTCAAGGCGTTGCTTGGTGGACGCTGTGAAGATGCCGCTTTGAATGGCGTTGAGCATATTGGTGATGGCTTTTTCTACCTCGGAAAGCTCCTTTTTGAGAATCGGAAGTGCTGTGCTTTCCTTGCCGAGTTCCTCGATCAGCATATCGGCAAGACGGTTAATCAGTTCGTCATCCATAATCAGCTTCTGTATCTGATTCAGAATAATATCCTCAATCCAGTCCTTACGAACGGTCTTTTTGTCGCAGTGACGGTGATATTTTACGCTGACGCATTTGTAGTAGTGGTGGACTTCCTTTGCTACATGGCTTGTACCGCTTTCACCTACCATGAAGCACTTGCACTTTGCACACCGCAGTTTGGTAGTCAGAATGTAATCGTCCTCTGCCTTGTGTTGGGCGGGGGCTTTTTTCGTCCGTTCCATCCGTGCCTGTACTCGATTAAAGAGTTCCTCGGTCAGAATTGCGGGGATTCCGTTCGGCACTACGGTTTCGCGGAATTTATACTCACCAATATAACGGCGGTTGTGTAGCATCCGTGTTGTGCTGTTGACGGTGACACCTGTGCTACGGCTTGTCTTGATGCCTTTCTCATTCAAAAAGTCCGTAACCGCCTGCATGGTTGAACCGCCCGCGTACCGTTCAAACGCTTCCACAACAATGGGCGCGGTCAGCGGGTCAATCTGGAAATGCTGTTCGGCATCAATCGTATAGCCGATGGGAAGTGTGCCGCCGTTGTACTTGCATTTCAAGGCATTATCGGTCATGCCGCGAGTGACCTTCTGCGCGAGTTCCGCCGAATAGTATTCGGCATAACCTTCAAGCATCGCTTCCATAAGAATGCCTTCCGGCGTGTCGGAAATACTTTCGGTAGCGGAAATGACACGGACACGGTTCTTTTTGAGAATATTTTTATAGTGTGCCGCGTCGTAACGGTTACGGGCAAAGCGGTCGAGCTTCCAGACAAGTACCACATCGAACATACACTTGCCGCTGTCCTTAATCATCCGTTGGAAATCCGGTCTGTTGTCGGTCTTTGCGGAGAGCGCACGGTCTATGTAGGTGCCGAGAATCTGAATATCATTCTTTTCCGCAAACACCTTACAGTCACGAAGCTGACCTTCAATGGATTCCTCGCGCTGATTGTCCGAGGAATAGCGGGCGTAGATTACTCCGGTCATTTCGTTTTTCCCTCCAGCATCTGCAGCATCAGTTCTTTGATTTTCGCGCTCGCCTTCGATTTCGGGTCGAAGCACATTTCAACGAACTGTTCCATTTCACGGCGCTGTTCTTCTTTGATTTTCAACACTTGCGGCTCACAGGTGTAAAGTTTACCTTGCGGCTTATCCGCGCGCCCGAAAATATAGTCAAGCGACACATCGAAATAATCCGCATACCAGACAAGCACTTCTGCTGTCGGCGTGTATCTCCCTGTCTCGTACCGATAAACGCTTGACTGCGGGCATCCTATCATTTCCGCCATCTTTACCTGCGACAGCTTCAAACTCTCTCGTAAAGCCCTTAATCTTTCTCCTACAATTTGCATATCATCACCGCCCTTATTATATGCTATTATAGCATATAATAAGCCAAGCGTCAATAGGCAAACGGCTTATATTAGATAAAAAACAGGCATGGAATGACCATGCCTGCCTATATAGTTATTTTGCGTTGAATTTAATCACATCAGTATCTACTATAGTGTCGTATGTATCAGGGTTGAAAATATGAAATTTAAGTTCTATTGTATCTATACTCGTGATGTCGTTTTCTTCAAGCGAGCTTGAAAGAATAGTAATATCATCTATGGCGTATTTATCTTTATAAACTGTAGAAGATAAGAGCGATGTAACCATGAATCCATTGATTGACATATCATCACACGATACAGTAATGTTTTGATTTGATTTATTCTCTATATAAAGTAAAACGGAAGAACCCCAAAATGTACTTTCATCGACATATTTTCCAACGATGCGTATTCCATCTTTATTGTATAATTCATGTCCGGCATCATTGACTGTTGTGTCCATTGTGTCATATAGTGAGGTTTTAATCGTTGTACATTCGGCTTCATATACTGTTGTATATGAAGAACTGTCATATACATAAAAGTAAGCTTCGATTTGTCCAATATTGGTTATGCCGGCAGCTTCAAGCGAAGATGATGACAAGTAAAGTGTGTCATTTGCTTTTTTTCCCGCGGCAACCTGACATGAAAACAATGATGAAACCATGCAATTATTTACAATAACTTCGTGTGTACTTACTGAGTAGTCTTTATCGGAATTGTTTTCCACCAATAATTTTATGCCTGTTCCCCAAATGCTATCGGTGGTAATGGATTTTGCTGTAACCTTAATTCCATCATGCTCAAAGCAAACTTGCTCTGTTATGGAAACTTCCTTTTTAGGAGTGTCTGAGGGATTGGTTCCGCTTGGTGTGGTTTTATCTGCGGTGCCTCCTTCGGTATCATTACCGATTTGTTTGGTTTCACCGGGATCGGTATCAAAAGTGCAACTGACTAATGAGCATACCATAAGTACTGCGATAAGAATAGCTAAAAGTTTTTTCATGGTGATAGTCCTTTCTTGTTTACTGGCTGTCTGTGACGTCAGTATCTTTTTTAGTTTTATTATTTTTTCCCTTTGTCATTATACTCCCAACAATAAATACAACAGCAAAGATAAAACTCAATATTGACCAGATCATTAAATCACTATATGAACCGAAATTTGCAATACCGATTAATCCTCCGATGGCATAAAAACCACCTGAAACAAATCCTCCAGCGATTCCTTTTCTTGTTGCGATGCCAACAATTCCGGCAATTAACATGCATAATGCTACAAACACACCTGAACTTCCGCTGGTTTCACCATTTCCCTCAATTGCATTACCTATTCCCGCCGCACACGATTGAAAGAGAATAAAACCAAAAAGAACGATACTGACAATTCCGATAATCAACTTTGCTGTTTTCATGATAAACCTCCGTAAGATAAATTATTTATAAAAAGATTATACAGGAATTTGTGTAAATTTGTTATGCTGGCAGCATAACAAAGATTACAGTTCAATGATATAATTAGGGAGAGTTAATTAATCCAAAGATGATAAGTCCAAAGAGTATTGACACAATCCCCAAGACAATATATACTATTCTTTGGTTACGCTTGGTTGCTCCGCCGGAAAAAGGCAGCTTATCCCATATACCGAGAAAATTATGAAAACAGAAAAAAGGAATAACAAGACACAACAACCACGAAATGATTGTTTGAAAGTAGGCACCGTTTTTAACGGTTGCAAAAATCGCCACGGAAAAAATAATTGCGCATATATATCCAATTACTGCAAGTATTACAACAATAACACTCTGGCTTCTGATGCCGGGAATTTGTTTTATTACTCGATCCATAGGACTGCTTCCGGGAATTTTGTTATAAGCGGCTTTTTTTAAGTCATTAATATTCTTATATCTCCGCCTTGAATCTATTTCAATACATTTATTTATTATTTTTCCGAGTTCGCCTTGAGTTCTTTGCTCATTCGGCAATCTTCCAGTCAACATTACATTTAACAGTACACCGACAGCATAGATGTCTGTTCTCGAATCACTTTGCGAAAATCCGAATTGTTCGGGAGCTGCATATCCAGGAGTTCCGAGAATGGTCGTATCTGTATTCTTGTCTCGCGAAAAACATCGGGCAATACCATAATCGATGATTTTTGCACTGCCATCCGATGAAACAATGATATTATTCGGATTGATGTCTCTATGTACATACCCTAACTTATGCATATCCGATAAGCCATCGCATATATCTGCAGTTATTTTTATTGCCATATCAGGCGGTAAACACCGGTTACCTTTTAGCAAGTCAGAAAGCGTATCACCGGATATATACTCACAAACCACCTCTATGTGTTCTGCTTTTTCGACAATGTAATATATTCTTGCCAGATGAGGATTATTTAAAGTTTGAAAAGCTTCATAGCTTGATTTACAAGAGAAATCCACGTTTTTTATTATAAATAGTTTGTTGGTGGGTTCGTATACACATAATTTTGTTTTATCATTAAAAACATAAATCTGCTTTAGATTTTCATATATATAAGCATTTACAAGAGAATTTGACATTATCTCACCCTCCTCACGGGTAGTATTATAGAAAGGATTCCATCAATATGAAAAAAACGACGCAGCAATTAATCGATATGATGAAAAGCTGTAATGATTATAATGAATATAAGGAAGCTAATCAAGAAGAATTATCACAATCGTTTATGAAAATCGACCGTGCTTTGTCTGTTATATTGAATGATAAAAAAGCAAAAAAATCTGATGTAATTGCCAAATCTGGAATCGAAGTACATTATGCGTACCAAATATTTTCCGGAGCCAAAGCTCCGACACGAGATAAAGTTGTCATGCTATGCTTTGGACTGAGTTTAACAGTCAATGAATCGCAGCAGTTATTAAAGATAACAGGATATCCGCAGCTGTACGGAAAAAACGAACGCGATAATGCTATATTGTTTGGACTGACCAAGCAAATATCAGTTATCGATATGAACAATATGCTATATGATTTGAATTTAGAAATTTTGATATAAAAAAGTGCGCCCCATGAAGAGACGCACCGAAAAAGTGCCATCCCTCATTGTTGCTACACAATGCTCTTCCACTTACGGGTATGAGTAAAGAGAGAAAACACCTTTTACCAAAGTATTTTCCCGTAAGTGTGGGAGTTATATGCACTTGTGTAGCGTCTATTATTATAGCATCTGTGTGAGATATTGTCAATTGTTTAAGTCAATTATTTAATCATTGTTGTTCTTATGAGCATTTCAGCTTAAGACTGAGTGCTTTTTATTTTATACATATTAACCTCTTGACAATAACCAAAAGTTCTGATATAATATAAAAGAACCAGAGGTTATGATGTGAGGTGAACGCATGAAAGTATTGGACGAAGGCAAGCTACAACAGATGGCAGACTACATCCGCGATTATGTACGGGACAACAACGGGGACTCGCCGAAGTTCTCGGAGATTCTTGCCTATATGGATATGAGCAAGTCGGTCGGATATCGTTATCTGACACGACTCAGCGAGCGCGGTGTTGTCGAGTATGACGGTAAGGGCACGCTTGCTGTTAAAAACCAGCAGAGAATGAAATCTCATTTTCGCCGGCTGCCGATTCTCGGAATGATTATCTGCGGAACTCCGGAGGAGCAGGAACAGCACATAGACGGATATCTTGCCGTTCCGGAGGAATGGATTGACGGAGAGTGCTTTCTTCTCCGCGCCTACGGTGATTCCATGATTGATATCGGCATCGATAAGGGGGATTTGATTCTTGTCAAGAAATCAAACGACGCGGGCGAAGGACAGGTTATTGTCGCACTTACAGAGGAAGGAAACACATTGAAACGTATTTTCTGGGAGAACGGTAAACCGCGGCTTCATGCCGAAAACCAAACCTATCCACCGAAGCTGCAAGACCTCTATCCGAAACAACTGACTATTCAAGGAATCGCATTGAAGCTGATTAAGGATATCAAATGAGGTAACAGTCGATGCAAGATAAATATCCGATTGCTTTTTGTCCGGGCTGTCACCGAACGGTTTTATACTCGGACAATCCGAAAGAGAAAAACAATGTCAAGGTCTGCTTGGCAGAACCCGGCTATCACGGCGCGGTGCATCGTTGCCCGCGATGTAATACGATGTACAGAGTAATTGAAAAGCCAAAGGTTGCCGCCGGATTCGTCGCACTTCCGATATACAGTGCGACAGTCTGAACCTACAATTTGAAGTGAGCCATCCTCCCGGCTGTGAAATCGGGATTAAATAAAGGGTGAGTATCAGAGCTTTGAGAACAGAGAAAATCTCTGTTTTCTGCTGATGCTCGCCCTTTTTCTGTTGCCCGCAGTATTACGGTCTTGACCGATGAAATTCACATTATTCTTTCTGCCGTACACCTGATAATCATACGGTCAAGTTGGTGCCTTTCTACTTGGAAAAAGTGGAATTGTAGCGGTTTACACCGTCATAAAATCAGCAAAAAATGGGTATCTTCGCCGCGAAAGGAAAAACAGGCATTATGATTACAGGAATAAAGAAAGCAGACAAAGAAACGGTCATCAGCTTTACAGAAGCCGACAGCGAGATCGGAATCTGCACTTATAATACAGACTTAAAAAATCGACTTTCGGATTATGCTTCCCGTCATCCCGACTTGTGCCGTCAAACGGATGATGACGGTTTCGGCGGTCTACGGTTTTCGATTGACCGAAAGCGGTTCGGTTTTCGTCTGACTGAACCATATTCTACAGAACGCAAGGAAAAGGCGAGAGTTGCCGCCAAACGGTTAAATTGCGGCAAATCGTGAATTTCGTTCTCCTTGGCGCAATAGCCTCAGGTGCAGACATACGACGTGTGGAGGCTGTCATGCAGCAAGAGTCATTCCGGCGTCGATTTGCCGGAATGACTACAACGGGCGCCCGTTCACGAAGCCGCAAATGCGGCAAAGTGAATCATATCGGGCGCGTAAGCCCTCGGCAGAGCGCAATGCACTTTTGGCGCTTGCGCCGAAAGTGCTTTTGCGTTACTTTTGACAAAAGTAACAAAACCGGAACGCAAAAGGAGTGATAAACATAGAGCGAACAATCAGTGCAATGGTCGGGAAAGGCTCGACCAGACACAACAGCAGACGGTTCATCGCGGAGAACATCGACCGTTCCCGCACATCGCTGAACATTGAATACTGTGACGAGAATATCGTGGAAGTATATCATCAACTTTTTGATGAAGCGCTTGTCCGGTATAACAGTAAGCAGAAAAGAGACGACCGTAAAATCGGTAACTACTATGAAAAGATACGGACAGGAAAGCAGGAGAAGCCGTTTCACGAAGTCATTCTGCAAATCGGCAATCATCTCGACACCGCATCGGCAAGCGAAGAAGGCGAGCTTGCGCGGAAAGCATTAGACGAATATTATCGTGGATTTCTTGAACGGAACAAACCACTCCGCGTGTTCTCGGCGCATATTCATATGGATGAAGCTACCCCTCATCTGCATATTGATTTCGTTCCATATACCACGGGAAGTAAACGCGGGCTTGATACCAGAGTGTCTTTGAAACAGGCTCTCGGAAGTCTCGGTTTTATCAGCACAGGAAAACAGGATACCGAGTGGAGTCAATGGATTGAAGCGGAAAAGAGTCAGCTTGCCATAGTGATGGAACGGTACGGCATTAAACGTCTGGACAAAGGCGAACATCATGAGCATCTGTCGGTTCTCAACTACAAACGTGATGAGCGTGCAAAGGAAGTTGCCGAGCTCTCCGAGCAAATTGAGGAACTGCAGAAAAGTCGGGAGTCATTGGAAAGTGAGATTTCCGAAAAGAAGGAAGAAATGTCCGATGTTAAGGACGAGCTTCTGGATTTGACTGGGCAGAAAGAAAAAATCAGTGTAGAAGCATCCGAATACTATACCTCCCCGGAATGGCGCGTGCCGGAGCCGACAGCCTTTATGAGCGTGAAAAAGTATATTCACGATATGATAGAACCGTTTGTTATGAAGCTGAAGAATGTTATCGGAAAGCTGACTGGACTTGTGGAGTATTACAAACGCAGTTGGCAGGACGCAAATCGGAATACTTATTACTATAAGAATCAAGCGGCTAATCTTTCTAAACAAAATGAGAAGCTGAAGGAAGATTCCGAGATACTTGATACCATCTGGCAGGAACTCGGAGATAGCAAAATCAATGAAATACTTGCGCAGGCTGAGGAACGCCAGCGTGCGGAGGAATATGAAGAAGACAAGCCGGGACGCCGCGACTGGGACGGTCCGAGCTTGTAAGGAGGATTACAGTGAGAAAAATAAAGTTGAAAGATGTCATGAAATCACTTAATGTGATACTCGGAAACCACGCTTCGGGTTTTTACACCTATGAAGAATTGCAGAAAATCCGTGAGAATGAAATTGAACAGGTACGGTTGGCGGCACAGGTGGTTCGACAACTCCCCGTAGATGTCAGAGATACAGATGAGTACAAAACGGCGAAATGGTGGAAAAAACTATATCTTCTTGCACGTCAGGCGGTAACCAACAACCGTGCTGAATGTACTATACCGGAAGATGTTATCCGCGATCTTGCCCGAACATTACTTCCGCATATTCTTGCCATGTATCAGTCCGAAGAAGGAAAGAAACAACTGGCAGAGTGGAAAAAGGAACATCAGGCGCAAACAGAATCGACAGAAGTATTATCCAAAGTAAAGAGCGAGGGCAATTAACCCCCGCTCTTTTTAGGTTTCTTCCTGTTAAAGTTAGGATACTCAAAATAAACAGAAAATCCGAACGCACCATCTAAGATGATGAAGTTCGGATTATTCCTGTTTGGTGCGGGTAAGAGGACTTGAACCTCCACGAAGTTGCCCCCACTAGACCCTGAA
>CAZIVH010000037.1:0-8616 GCA_964542965.1 uncultured Candidatus Peribacteria bacterium
ACCACCAACATCTTTGTTAGCATGTTTATCTATGCCAGTGTAAGAAAGTAATAGAATAATTTAGCTGTCCTAATTATTAGACAACTTAATAAATTCGGATAAAAAAGAGTATGATTACTTATAAAAAGACTAGCATAATAGAGAAATAAAAACCCTTTAAGTGTGTTTTTGGGGCGCGAGACAAATCAATCTAAGTCAACCTGTATTAAGCGACTTATTTATTATAACTATTAAACTTCAAGTGGATTACACCAATTTTAATATTTTATCTGCTATAATATGATATTATGGTCTAAATGCCTAACCATGACAAGCTGAAGATCCAAGATACCTTATCTATGCTGCTAACATAATTATTTTAAAAAAATCATTAATTATTGAAATCTAATTATATATAACTCAGTTTAAAAAATATCAAAGGGGGTAAAATGAAAATCCACGCACGGCGGAGAAAAAGGCGAAAGATCGCCAAGCGGGTTAGCGGCGACTTCGCCTTCCGCCCGTGCTTTCATTGTCCGATTTAAGTTTATTTGTTCGGACAGAGGCGTGGCTTGTTTTCGGCGAGGCGTAGCCGAGCCGACTTGTATCAAGACAAGCCCACGCACCGGTGCCAAAATAACCAAATAAAGGTTTATGCTAAAAAATCGAACGTCTCTTTATAGTTAAAAAAAATCTATTGCTTTTCGGACTCGTGGGACAGTGATATTTTGGCAAATATTGTTTTCGTTATTCGTTATCAAAATAAATTTGCGTGAACCGCCGTCTTCTTTGTTTAGGTCCATTACTGCATGTCCCGTCGTTCCGCTACCGGCAAAGAAATCAAGAACGATCAGATTTTTTCGCTTGTGTAAGTCAAGCACCCGCCAAAGAGCCATTTGAAGTTTTTGAGTAGATTATAAAGGCAAAAGCAATCTGTTTACGAGTTAGTTAGACCATTTAGTCAAATCTATTCCCTGAGCGCGTAATTGATCACCTATGGTGTATGAATTACTTCCTGTGGAATATACTTTTTTCTTTTTCGTCTTTCGTTTAGGGACTACCGGCATTTTTAGTTGCTTTATCTCATCCGTTGTTAAATCGATAATCGCAAGAAAATCTTTAAAAGATATTACTTTTACATTTCTTCCATCGTCATTTTTTAATGCGGCGAAATAGCGAGTGTTTTCTTTGGGAATCGGATCAAGCAACTCTTCATCGTCGGCAACATAATAATCATTTTCTGAAACTTTTACGTTATATTTACAACCATGATTAGCCAAGACCTGTATGAGTTTTAATGTGTCTGCAGTGTTACTCTTTTCAAACACACGGGAAAAACACAATTTTTTATTATTCAAACAACTTTCAATAATGTCACCTTCTGAAACAACAGTTTCCGCAAACTTTTGGATACATTTTTGTTTGCGACTTTGACTTAATGCATTGGGATTTTTTTCTAACGCATTCATCATTGATTGTAAGTCATCACCCGTATATTGAATATTAAAATTATGGCTTGCGCCACACGCTGTGGGGCAAAGTATCATTAATTCCGAAATACTCACATTCAATTCTTTGCAAATTTTTTCTACAAGTTCGATTGTAAGTAGTGCGTCATCATCACTTTTATGATGAAATTGCGGTTTGTCGAGATCTAAGACAGTTTCTGCATTCTCTAAAGATATATCTTTGTGAATCCCCGAAAATTCTTTATATAGCACTTGGCTATCAATAAACTCAAAATTAAGGGGCGCTAGTTTATATCGCTTGCATGCATCTCTTAAAAATATCGCATCACTTCTCATGGCATGTCCAAATATAATTGTTTCCGGCATTGAAACTAAATTTTTTATTTTATTATAAAATGCGGAAAATATAGGACTATTGTAATACTCCTCTTCGGGAAAGAACAAAATACAATCTTCACGATTTTCTCGTCCAATCAAATTAAAAGGTTTCTCAGGATTGATAGTATAACATTCCTTTTTAGTTACTTTGAAATTTTCATCTGTTATTACATAACCGAATTCACAGATGTGTTTGCCGTCACAACATTCGATATCAAAACTTAAGTATTGCACAGTGGACTCCTTTTGTTTTTCTGATCCAATTATATCATGGCGCAAACATTTTTTACAGGACAAGATTTGTCTTATATTTTACGGTAAATCAAAGCCTTCAATTTTAGAAAACACAAAAATGCTCTCGCCAATTTCTTTACCAATGTTAGTTATCAAAGGTCTCATTATAAAGTCATTTTTATTCATTTTTTTATCCATACTATTTTAAATATGCATTTTTAGCATTTATGATATTTCTTATTTTTTTCAATAACGGCATTAATCAAAGTGTCATCAAGACCATTTTCTATTTCAAGGGCATGAAGTTCGGATATGTCTTTAGGCAAACAACTCCCGCCATATCCTCGATTGTCTTTGTAAATGAACGTATGGCTAGTCCCGATCCGTGGATCAGCAGTCCAGATTTCTCTTACTTGATTGTAATTTAAACCGAGTTTTTCGCAAATATCATACATTTCGTTGATGAAGATAACTTTCGTGGCGAGAAAAGCATTCTCCATATATTTTGCCAATTCAACCTCGTCTGCGGAGGCCTGATAGATCTTAACGTTTGAATTTATCACCGTTTTGTATGCCTCTATTGCCAAATCGATTGCTTCCGAAGAACCGCCGAACGACAACCAATTTCTTTCCGCCAAATCGGCGAATGGATGCGCTGTGGTTTCACCGTAGTATTCAGGTTGAAAAACTATGTTTTTATGCAGTTTTTCCGCCATTTCTCTTGTATATCCGACTCTGACCGTTGAACGAATGATAAGAACCTTGCAATTGCACCAAGACAGGACCTCGTCAACCGCTGTGGTATCACACGAACCGTTTTCACTCATCGGCGTCGGAACGCAAATAAAAGCCGCATCACAATTATTGATATCGTCCATCGTGCCAATATTCTTAAATTTATCATAAACGATAGCATCTTTAAAAAGATTATGCATTGCCGTACCGACATGTCCCAATCCGATAATCCCTACTTTCATTTTGATTTCCTCCATTTTATTCCGTTATATTCTTTTTGATATTTTGAACCGAGTTCGCTTATCAACTCAATGGCTTCATTCGCACTTTCGAATGAATACACCTTATCGTCCCTTGAATCGCTATAACGTTGTCTTTCATCGACTTTTTTATTTGCCAATTTTGCCGACCAACCATTCTTATTCCAAGCGATAATGAGTTTATACATAGACCAAGCGGTTGCGATTTCAGCCAGCGTTCCAGCACCTCCGCCGATCGCAATGACCGCATACGCATCAACGACCTGTTTCGCCCTCATACTATCTAAACCCGTAGTAATCCTTATGTCCGCAAATTCATTGGCTTCAGAGGTATCGTTACCGGGGAGTATTGCAAGAGTATCGCCGTATTCATACTTATTTGATTTCTTTGCTCCCTTTAAAGCGGCCTCCATAACTCCTCCTAATCCTCCCGTCTGAACTCTATACCCCGCATCAACCAATTGTTTGCCAACTTCTTCGGCAAGAAAGTATTCGGGATCATCACTGTTTATGGCAGCATCGCCTATAACGGATATAATCGGTTTCATAAATCTCCTTTTTGCTTTTTGAAAAAGTTTTTCCAATATTTCTTTTTTGTGTTGCGTCTCATACTGAGCCTGTTCCGTTTTATTTTCTAACGACGGCTCGAAGTAATAAATTTTCTTTTTAATCTCTATCGGGTGTTTTGACGCTTCGACAATCGGCAAGAGTATCGCATAATCGGTATGAACGTCTAGATACTTCCCTTTTTCTTGAAGAAAATCACCTATATAGTCTACTAAATATCTTTTAAAAGTTTTTGGATGCAGCCATATATTATCGCCGTTACGTTCCCAAGATTTCTTGAACGAATCTATTGAATATCTTCTTGTCGGCTTGTCGGTCCTGAAGCAACCGCCGACCGTCATATCGGCGCCGTTTTTATACGATTCTTGTATTGTTGCAATTGCATCGGACGTTAATAGAGCGTCGTCACCGTCAACGTTAATCACTATTGTATTCGGATCTGTAACGATAAATTTCATAGCGGTGTCAAAATTTGCTAATGAATCGACCGAATGTATATTTTCAATCAAAATCATATGATTTTTACACCATAAGTCATATTTTGAAAGACAGTATAGATACTCTTGTTCTTTGATATCCGAACAATCGTCGAAGTAAACAAAATCAAAATCCTGACAATTCTGATTTTTCAGAGATCGAATGAGCCTTTTTATCTTTTCTACACCTACATTTTTCCCTCTGGAAAAAACAGCAACGTTCCTTTGTGCCTTGGGATACCATAATTTTATATTATCTACTGCATCAACATTCTCTTTTTGTTCTTCGGGAATATTGCCGAGTAAGTATGCGCTTATAAAATTACGCTTTTTCATCGAATTCGGGAGATGAACGAAGCATAAATCTTTTTGCGCAAAGCGAATACTCTCATTTTTTTGCAACGCGTTGTCCAACGCTCTGTGCCAAGGTAGAACAAACTGACCGCTGTCGTTTTTATAGTTTTTTATCGGAAGTTTCTTTTTGATGGCAATCAAGTCTATAAAACAAGTCCTGACCTCTGTTCTGTTCCCTAATGATGGAGAGAGAGATTCTCGTCGATACACCCCGATTGTCCCGGTTATAGCTTTAGAACTTACGAAATCCTCAAACGCCTTTTCAAGCGCGCCAAAAGAAGATTTGTAAAGAATGTCTATATCTGTTTGAAATACGTATCGTGTATCGACATTTTCGAAGCCGTTTAGAGTTGCCGATAGTTGCTGACCGTTTTCACTATGACTATGCTCGGAATTCTCACCAAACCATTCAGTGTAGACAGCATGACTATCGGACAAGACAACTTCGTCTATCATTCCGTTACTTTTTAAATATTGTAGATTTTCTAAAAGCATCGACTTGTCATCATTTGAATACCTTCTGTTCCTTTCCCCGTCAAATAAATCTACCGAAACAAGTCTCGTTTTGAATCGACAACCGTTCTCCAAATTATGAATAATTTGTTTTATGCAAGGAATTAGTATTTCATAATCCATCGGGCATGTTTTTATCATTAAGGTACACTCGTTTAGAGAGTGTATACCTCTGTTGACGACGTCAAAAACCAGATGTTCGCCTATCGGGTTTAATGTATCGGCGTTTACTCCTTCTGTTTCAAGAACTTCAATAATTTCCAATCCATGTCTCTTAAGAAGATTTTCATAGTAAGAAAAAGGTCTATGATAATCTTCCTTAGGACCATACAATCCGATTTTTGTGTAAAAAGTATTTTCTTTATATTCGCCGGAATATCCTTTACTTCTCAGTTCGGTGTTATTGATAGAATCGAAGAAAGGATCACAGATGCTTAAAATTGCATGCCCGTTACTTTTAAGAATTTTTGTTATGTTGGCAAGAATTTTATCTGTCCATTCTTCCGTTACATTGCACAAAACAAGATTTGAAATCACCAAATCAACTTGTTTATTAAAAGCGTCTATAGAATCAATGATAGTTACGCCTCTATCGGCTCTTGAGTGCAATGTTTCCGTATCAACGTCAAACACATAACAGTCGGCATCATCTTTTAAACGATTCATGATTTTACATTTTCCAGCGCCGTAATCAAGAATTGTTTTCGGGGAATATTTTTTTATTCTCTCTATAACCATTCCGTCATGTATCGCTTCCTTTTCTCTTTTGCCGAAAAGTTTTATAAATTTATCTATGCCGAAAAGCAATTCTGCGTCATCGCCCATATAATCTTTTTCGATTAGTTCGGTAAACTCATTTTGGATAACGGCGGGATATTTTAGCATTTCAAACGTTCTTTTAACAGTTCTATCGAAATCCGTTTCGGTAAATTTTATGATGTTCTTACCATAGTCTATAAATTTCAATTTGCCGTTAAGCAATATGAAATTATCTTTTTTTACATTCGAAAGAGTTAAGCCTTCGTCTTTTAGGAAACATAATAGCGAGACTAGTTCCTTAGCATGTCCTTTCTCATATGGCTCGATTTCCCCGTTTTGGCTATAACTTAAAACCGAATAACCGTGAATATCTTCAAAGTAAAGCCTATTAAGTTGCTCACATTTATTGAAATTTGTGGAATGCGCTTTAAGAAATTCAAAATTTTGCGGTTCATAGAACACCTTAACGATTGTCGAATCGCCTTTCAATAGGGCAACGCCTTCTTGCCCATATCCCAACGGCTTATATTCTTCGCCGAATACAGAGATTATTTTTTCTTTTTTTTCCGTTAATTCATACTTCTTAACAGTGTTTCTGACAACGTCATAGGCGGCTCTTACCATTGGTTCATATAGGTAATATTTAGCCTTTTTAATGAATCTGTTGATAAAACCCTGATTCATTCCTTTATAAGAATCGGCATCGGCTATGCTTAATAACCCTGTAATTCTGCAAAAAGAATCATAGATTCTTGTTAATCGCTCCTCATAAATTTGTTTGAAGGTTTTATAAAACGATTCCCTGCTTTCATGAAGTTCCGACTCTATTGTTTTTGTAAACGAAGAACCCAACAGGTCTTTTAACAATTTATCCGCTTCTTTCTCTATTTCGAAATCGGTTTTTATCTTGGAATGCAATGTGGCGAATGAAGAACCAATAATGTTAAACCCGTTTTTCTTTGCCTGTTCTACCCAGAAATAGTCGCCTCGTCTTGCAATCAAATCGCCGAATCGTGGTGAAACATTCGGAATATCTAACACTTTTCTATTGAAGATAATCGTGTTTCCGCCCCTGCAATAGGGCGTAAACTCCGATATTTCGCTCACAAATAGTTTTCTTGACGTTGCTTTTCCCGAAAACACGTCGTTCAACGACTCAGCGTAGGATTTCAAGGGCGTTTCCAAACCGATATGGCTATCCGATAAATCGTAATAATAGTCTCTGATATCGTATATGTCGGTCCTGTAGCGTTCGGTCTTGTTAAGGTAAACTTTATAGACATAATCTAATAACGATGCTCTCAATGTCGAAAGAGTCGGCAGCGGAGCATCCCCCGAATAAGAGCCGATTACAACATCAGCCTTGCCGTCATATCTCGACAGAATATCGACAACATTTAAGGGGCATTCACAAAATTCTGAATCAACCCTCGTTAAATACTTAAAATCCATATCGTCATCTAAAACCCATATAATATCGTCCTCGTTACTATACATCTTCAAAAGTTTGTGAAGTATGGTTCTCGAAATCGTAATATCCTTTATTTGACCGTCTTTGCGCAAGGAATCAGAGGCAAAACTAAGGCAATCTATGTTTAATCCTGTTTTCTTGGCTTCTCTTAATAAAACTATTTTAGCATTGATTTCTTTGACGACATCTATAAATTGCTGCGTCGGATATTCGATATTGCACAGCAACACAATTGATTTATCAATGCCTTCTAAATCGGAGATAGACTTTAACAGTCTCAGCCCTAACTTTTCATCTGACACGATAAATCCAAAAACGACGTGTTTATTAAAACCACCGCAATTTTGTCTAATGCAAGTTTTTCCTGATTCATGCGGTAAATTATCGGTTGTGCTTTCTTCCGAAAGTTCTGTATACCGATTCGCTCGCTCAAAAAATTGCAGTTTAATCTCAGAATCCATTAGCCCTTCATATTTCGAATAAAAATATGCAAGGCTTTCTCTTTTACCTGCATTATTGTTGGTAAGCCTTGAGCGGTCATTATGCGCATCGATATCTACTAAAGTTTCGTTTATTATTTCATATTTAGGGTTCAACATCATTACACGAGTAAAAAAGTCTCTATCCGTGGTCGAATTTAAAGCCTCGTCAAAGCAACCGGCTTTTAACAGAGTGCTCAACTTAATAAACGTATTAGATCCCTGAATATGCGGATTTTTAGCCAAAAAAGAAGTTTTTTCAAGATATGTCGGTACACTTAAAGGGAACGCCTTGCCTTCGGAAGAATAATTCAATCCAGACACGACAAAATCCGGCTTACAGCTCAACTTTAAACAGCAAGATTCTATATAATTTGATTTCCAAGAATCATCGTCGTCAAGAAAAGCGATATAAATATCGTCGGTATTTTCATCGTTGTGAATCAAATGTCTTAGTACAATGTTGTCAAGGGCCGTATTTAAATTTCCGGCATAATTTCTTGTGTATCGATCTCTAAGAAATATGCATTTACCTTCGCATAGATCCCTATCTTTTTGAAAGTCTCTTTCATCCGAATCCGACACTACTATCAACTCGTCTAATTTGCGTGTTTGATTGATAGCCGACATAAGAGCCATATTTAATAATTCGTTCCTGTTTTTTGTAGCGATAACGCCGATTATTTGAATCATAAGTTCTCCTATATACAAAAAGCGACCTGATTTACCGTCGGTCGCCGTAAAAAAATCTATTAGACCGATGCGGGTAGACCATTGGCAATCAATTGGATTTTTTCAATCCGTTTTGATTTTTAACACCTTCATCCTTATTATTGATATTATACACTTTTTTTTTACGAATATTTTCAAGTATTATCTTGTTAATGCAAGTGCTTTGTCGGGTTAGTCAGTTCTCAAAGTAAGTGCAACAGTAAGTGCAAC
>CAZIVH010000038.1:0-1697 GCA_964542965.1 uncultured Candidatus Peribacteria bacterium
GCAGCTTGTTGTTCTTGTCAGAAAACAGTTCACTGTGGCACAATGCCCACTCGTGTTTGTCGCTATGGCGATACACAGCCTGCAGATAAGAACCCTGCGAAGTCATCGACACCTGGCCAGTAGTGGTGGAAGCTATTGCTGCCGGAGGAGCGACAGTGTAATTGAGGGTCTGATGGGCCGCCATGAACTCGCCCGCCAGGGTGACTTTGTTGATATTGTATTCGAATGAACCGATATCGACCTTGAAACGCAGGTTGGCATCTACATCTACCGAATATCCGGTTGATACCGGCGTAAGACCTGCTGCGGTCGGTATGAAAATCGGCTGGAAAACCATGATTTCATCTGTCTGAGTGTCAACATCCGTATGTGTTCCCCCGATTCGCAAACCTTCTACCGGGGTATTCCAGATCACCTTTGAAGAATGGCAGATTTTTGAGGTCGTATCACGTTCCGGTTCGCCACTGTGGGCTACGCTTAATCCAGCTGCTTTCAGGGCTGCCAGCTGAGGGGCAGGAATACCCTTGGCAGCAAGACCTGCATACAATTTTGCCGTGGCACCGGCCTCGAACATCCGGTTGATATTTCCCACGACTTCTTTAACAACCCCGGCATCAGGGTCGATATCGGCGCCGCCGACCACCAGTTCAAGATCAAGACTGCCCTTGTCCATCGGAATGGTTCCATAGACAGAACCACCGTTGAAGCCGGTCAGAAAGGTGCGGTAATCTTCCATGTAAATACCGGTGGGCAAAAGAACCGGAGTGCGCAGCATATCAATGTCGCGGTATTGATTGTAAAGACCGAATGGAACTTTGACCCGGCCGAGTCTCAGACCAAGATTGTCGCTGTAGCGGTAGTCGCCATAGCCCCAGTCGACTTTTACGCTGTTATTACCTTCGCTGCCAAGGTCGCGGGAGATCAGCTGCATGCCGACGCGCACTTTTTCATCCATGTTTTTCTGGAAGTTGAGAATGAATTCATTGAATTCGGTGCTGCCGTCATTCGACTTGTTCAGATAGTTGTTATTGTTGGTCTTCAGAAATCCCTGACTGACCAGGCCGTGCGTCACCAGATCATCAGAGGCTGCAGCAGAGCCTGCAGAGAGAACGACAGCCAATATTGCACCTATCAGGTCCCGTTTTCGATATCCCATTAACAGCTCCTTCCAGAGGTTACTATTTCGCAGCGAAGCAGGTTATACAACCTGAATTCTCCCGATGCGTTACATGGGGCCGAAAATTATGTACAGGCACCATGGTTGTCAAGGAGATTTCTCAGGATATTTTTCCTGTTTGCCGTATTTGCAGAAGGAGCTGTGAGTACAGACTTTAATGCCGGTCTTTTTAGACCGGCATCAAAATTTGAGGCAACTTTTGATTCAGATTGCTTCAGGGCTTCGCCCCAGGCAATGACACATCACACCTGATGGGTCTATCTGGTCAATATTCGGAGTCTTCCAGAAAATCGAACATCCAGTCGCCAGAACTGTCGGTGGATTCTCCCTGCGGGCCGGTTACAGTCGTTTCGGTATGCAGGCCAGTCGCATCGACGCTGCCGGTGACCTCACTGGTAAAGGTCTTGCCACTGTCAGTCGTGGTGGTAGTGGTCAGCGTGTTATCTTCAAGGCTGTGTGTCGAAGTCAAATGTGCATCGACACCCTGCTCACCAGTAATCGTTTTGTCAGTGGTGACAAC
>CAZIVH010000038.1:1797-8493 GCA_964542965.1 uncultured Candidatus Peribacteria bacterium
TCAAATGTGCATCGACACCCTGCTCACCAGTAATCGTTTTGTCAGTGGTGACAACGTTGCCTTCTTGAGAATGAGTGCCAGTAACATTGGCAGTCTTACCCTTCGGCCCTTTCCATTCACGATTGAACACCGCCTTGCCGTCTTCAACTGTAGTGGTGCCGGTTACGGTTGACTCCTTGCCATTCTCACCAGTTACACTGCCTTCATATGTCAGGGTATTGCCATTACGGTCGACCTGCCCCTCATAGGTTTGCGTATGGCCTTTTGGACCGGTTCTGGTGCCGGAAATATCGGCGCCAGGGCCGTCCTCGGCAAGACGTTTCATGCGTTCGTTGAGTTCTGGAATCTGCTGTCCGATTTCCTGGCGTTCTTCAGGAGTCATAGCCTGCCACTGCTGCTGCAAAGCAGTTTTTCGTTCGCGATAGAGGTTCTGGTCACTCGAATTCTTAGCTTCCTGGAAAGCTTTGATCTTTTCCTGGAGAGCCGCAAATTTTTTGCCACTGCCATCTTTCTGGCGCAAAGCCTGCCATTTTTCCTTCATGGCCTGACGGCGGGCTTTGGCCGCTTCAGGGTCAGCTTTTTGCTGCTGTCTGCGCTGCTGCAGTTTTTCTTTCAGAGCTTCGCCTTTTCCCGCGCCCTTCTGGCGGTTCTGTTTGCGTTCCTGCAGTTTTGCCTTGATGGCTTCGACATTTTTCGCCCTCCCCTGCCCTTTGGCCCGGTTACCTTGCCCAGCGACAGCATCAGTTGCCGGAACCATCAATAAAGCAGAAAAAACCAGAACAAAAATGACCTTTTTCATCATAGACTCCTGAAACCTCGATTAGTTCACTCTCTTCATTTTGGTAATTTTAGAATCTCTCGAACCGGAAGTCAATAAGGCGGCAAAAGGCGGCGGAAGCCGTGAAACAGCACGCAGCCAAGCACCAGCAGATTGCGGGGCAACCGCAGTAACAGGTAGAGCTCAGCCGGCTTACGGGCCCGGCCACCTTGAAGCGTAATGGCGAGTGAGACGGCCAGGTCTTCCATCCACGCAACGGTTCCCGGCCATTCCATCAGCCCTGAAAGCCATTCAGCAGGCAATCCGGCCTCACCGACCGCACTGCCAATGATTCCGCCCAGTATCGCTGCCGTAGTATCGGCATCACCGCCGCATTCGACAATTTCGACAATGGCATCGCGAAATTCGCGCTGATGACGCAACCAGGCATGAATGACCACCGGGACAGTATGGTAGACATAACCACTGACGCCTTTTTCCGACAATAATCATCTATTAATAATATATGTCATTTATTGTCATTTAGCAATGAAGAAAAGCAGCTTCTATTAAGGCTTAAAAACGTGATTAAATCTTATTGAGGCTAAAACTCAACTCAAATCAGGGCTGAATTTAAATCGCTTTATTATAAAGGCAGCTGTGCAAGATAAAATTCCCAGAGCAATTATTTGGCAGTGGTAAAAAAGCCAAATATCGGACTTGCCTTCCAGAAATAAAATTCGTTCTGTCGTGAAATGGACGACAGTGTTATAAAAAGCATGCGTAATGGTCAATGGAAGCATACTTCCTGCAGAAAGGCGCCAGACAATATAATAAGGAAGGTAAGCGCAGGTATAGTAAATCACTGAAGTAGCAACATAATTCGGTGTAACCAGATCCAGAGTTAAATAGAACCCAATATGCCAGATTCCCCATAAAGCACCAATGCTAAGAATTGAACCGAAACATGGAATTAGATGTAAAACTCTGGGAAGAAGGAAGGCACGCCAACTTATATCTTCGAAAGAAGCCAGAAACAGGTTAATCAGGAAATATCCAAAGATATGCCCCGAAAATGGGAGATCCTCAATAACCGGCAGTTGGCCGGCAACCAGATAATGACCCATGGCAGCCGTAATTACAGACATAGTAGTCAAAAACAGGCCGACGATAAGAGCCCTATTGTTTGCCGGCCATGTAAATCTCTTTATTAACCAGTGTTTTACGTGAGTTCCTTCCGTGTAAAGCAGTAAAACGGCCAGCAAACAATCCAATTTTGTTAATATATCCAGAGCAAAATTTTGGCCTTTGAAGGCCATAGAAAAATATGAAATTGCGAGTGATGCGGCAAGAAACAAAAAGACGCGAGCAAAGGCGCTTGCCCGCGGCAGTTTTTTAAAACTCGCTACCCCCCATATGTCATTACCAGAGGGTAATGTCATATCCTGCAATTTACTTAAGGTCTTTATGAGTCTTAGTTGTTATGTTTTTATAAACGGTTGTTCCATTTGGTAACGTAACAGTTCCGTTTTGTGTCGAACCGACACTGCTTCCAGAGTTGCTGGAGCTATTTGGGTTGGTAGGCTTCGGTAATGTAACAACACCCGGTTTTGTTGGCTTTGGAGCTGTTTGGGTCTGGCTAGCGGTTCCGGGCGTAGAAACTGTACCACTGGCTGGGGTTTGTGGCTTGGGTTTTGGTTTGGAATAGTTTTGCCCACCATACGATGAGAGATCCATACCGCTTTCCTCGGCATCTCCAGGCATATCCCCCGGTCCATTTGGAGTTGGATCGTTGTAATTGGGGCCACCATATGAAATTCTTGTCTGTGGTTTTTCTGAATAATTTTTTATCTTTGCTTCAGTTGCAAATGCAGCGGTGCAAGACAGATAAGCAAAAATTGCAATTAAAATTTTTGTATTACGCATAATTTGTTTCCCTCAATGTTTCGTTATTAAATTTGTTGGGACAACAATATAAGAATGTTAACCAGATGTCAAAAAAAAAAAATAACGTGATAGATTGGCTCTTGGAAAGGTTTTTCCTATAACTTTTAGATTAGCCGTCGATTTTCCGGCAAGCTGCTCTGGTTACTGGTTGCTTGTCTGTGCCAGATCGCGGCGTTTTTCATTTTCCTGGCCTGCATGGTGAAAACTTCGTCGTTTACTAATAAATTTTGTAATTTATTGTCATTAAAAGACTGTTTTCATCGTTTTGCCGTGACGGCGGAAGAACTCTGTCCACAAAATCTTTTTCCCCTGCGGAGCCGCCCGTCGATGACCCCTGGAATGGTCAAGTAAAAATGGACATTTTTTTAAGCGGCCATTCTTGCTTTATTGACTGAGGCGAATTCCATCGGTGCTTTATAAGCAACCTGGATCGAAGCGTTTCTCAGGGCAAATCTAGATCGCTAAGAATTCCTTAGCGTACGTAAATTTCCGTTTGGTGTCGTGACCCCTGATAGCGCTATTTTTTGTTTGGCCAAGGAAATTTCAGCCCTTCACTCATTCTGCTATTGCACCCAATAGAGCGCTCATATCTTCAGATTTTGTAAAATCGTAATTCTTATCCAAGACCCTTATTTGTATTTTTTATTTTTAATGTGGTTTATACGTCTTTCCAGATATTCTTTTTCTTGGGGTGTGAGATCTGTTTGTTGAAGAGAATACTGTAAATTTTTTAAAGCTCTTTCATCAATCTGTTTTTCATTCTCTTTGTAGTGTCTTTCGCTTTCTTCCCGGTGTTGTCTGGACATCTCCGCAAATTTGCGCCGGTCTTCTTCTGTGGGTGGCTTTCTTACGTATTCTTTCCAGTTTTCCAAGTTGTAGTAATCACAGGGCTTGGCATATTCTGTTTCGACCCAACGTTTCATTGGGTCTATTTCCGAGGCGTTTCTTGCTTTCAAACAAAGATTTATGTATCTCTCCAAATAGTATGGCAAGAAAACTTTGGTGCCACCGGGAGTGCTGGAGTAACACAGGCGGGCATCTCTGTCTGCCATTTTACTTCTGTCGAGAATTTCTGGGATAGGAGCATAAATATAGTCCATAAATTCGCATGCTTCTTTTTCAAATCTCAGATCATTCTGGGTGATTAAAAAATGGATCATTGCCAACTGAACAACACCGAGGTAGTCTTCATGATTGTGTGCTGTGGCACAACAGTAATATCTAGGATTTACAACGAAACTATGAAGTTTTTCTTTGTCGAATTTATAGGTATTAATTATCGGCAATCTTCTGCTTAGCACGGCAGCAACCAATTCTCGCGGCAGAAGCATGCTTGAGCCATCTCTCATAAATGGATTATCTGCCTGATATCTGAGAGAATCGCTTTCGGCAACAAAATAAGCGAAGCTGAGATGAGATCGCTCTTTGCTAAGTTGCACCAAATATTCTGCCTGGCTGTCAGTTAGCTGATAACCCGAGGGCATGGGAGCAATAGGCTCATTAACTTCATATATGCCCTCTGCAACTTTTTCAAACCAATGCAGAACAATACTCTGATTACTGAATGAAGGAACAGTAAAACAAAGCAGAGTCAAAACCAAAATCAACATAGTGTTTTTTCTCTTCATGGCTTTAGCACCTTTATATGATTTCATTTTGGAAATAAGTCTTTGCCGGTTTGTATGCTTAGATGTAGAAAATTAACAGATTCTGGAGGAACATCGAAAACAGTTAAGCCGTGCGGTATATCTGAATATTTGGCAAAATAGGGAATGAAACCTCTCAACCAACCCATTGAATTTTTAAAATATTGCCACAATGCCGGTTTTCTGGCATTTTTTTCGCGATAATGCTTTATGACAATATTTGTAGGCTTGTCATCTGAAACAGTTGGGAAATCGTCCAGCTCACCCTTATGCTGTCCTTCACCAAAAGATGGGTCATACAGGAATGATTTTTTCTCTGCCTTATATCTGACTATTACGTGACCATCTTTGGGTGCAAGAAACACATACACCTTCGGACACACAATATTCTCGTCAATTTGATTTTCAGGCCCGCCATAAATAATTATCGTATTTGAGGCAACTTCGTATGGCAATGGGTATTCTTTGGCGGTATAAAATCTCAATTTTGAATAAGTATAAGCATGCTCGCCAGTATTCCCACTCGATGGCCGCGGCAAAGGCCCTGGCATATCAGCAACTCTGCAGTGCAAACCAGGGTCTTTATAAACAATTGCTCCCCAATATTCCTGCGCCTTCGGAAAAGGGGATTTGAGCGATTTTGCCGGTGCCTGAAACGGGAGCATGGTATCACTTAAGGACACACTAAAGCGATCAATACCGGCAATTCCCTGGCATTGAAGACACATTGCAAAATAGTCGGCCAAACCTCCACACATGCCACCACCCAAGTGAATTACCGTATCTGCATGCCAAGCTGGTTTATTATAAGAAAGTTTATTTGCGTCAGACCACCACCAATTATAAAATGTATCAATCATTTCTTTGTCTGGAGTTGTCGTTCTCAAGCCTAATAACGCACTAACCGAGTCATCGACGCCCTTTACATAATAGACCAGGTCAGCTGTGCCGGAAGCCTTGCCAGGAAGGGTTTCAGAGATTGTTTTAACTGTATAGGTCTGGGGAATTTCGACAGTTTCACCAACTACGTCAAACCCAAGTTTCAACACGTATTTGTCGATAACAGTAGGCGTTGGAAATTCAATTTTATCAGCCAAGTCGGTGTTGCCGCTCAATGCCAACAAACCATCTGAATCAAACCATTGAAAACTTACGCCATCTCGGATTTTTGGCTTTTTCTGGCCTTCGAATTCAGGAATCAGAGTAATTGTGGAATTACAGGCAACAACAAGAGGCTGAGTTTCGGCCCTGCTCCAGATGCAATTACCTGATTTTTCGTAAATATCGATTTGGGGCTCTTCAGCGTGCCGGATCTTTTTTAAATGATCCGGTATGGAATTATCGACTTTTATGTTAACCAGAGACCCGAGAACCTTTACCAAAGCTTCGCTTTTATCTAATGTCATTTTGACGGGATCGCAATCCTGTGGTTTTACTGTAAATTTCGGTTTTCCTGCAATAATATGCCGCCCGGCGTTGTTACCAGAAAATTCTATGTTCGGTTCTTTAGAGGAAATAACACCACCGGAAGAAGACCAATCAACCGAATCCAAGTTTATATCGTATTCGCCATTCCAAACTTTAAGTTGTGTTTGACTTTCAGCAACAGCATTAATTTCACCGAATCTGAAGCTGACTTGTGCTGGTTTGCCTACGGCAACAGTGGAAGGATGAGCGGTTACTTTTGCATAAACAATCTTTGCCAGAGGTTTGACATAAACATCTGTTTTAAGATCAGCAAATTCCAGTCTGCCGTTTGAATCAAACTCAATATATGAATGCATTATTATTTGCTGTTTATCCGACTTGGCAAACCATGGTTTAAATTCAGCATCTTTTGATGACTGGCCTTCAGGCCCAGACCAATGTATTTTCAAATTGACCGATGTTAATGGAGAGACATCCGGAATTGCTGCCGGGATTTTTATTTTATCGGCGAATACTGAATCCTTATTCCAATCGTATTCTTTGCTTTCGAATTTAATTTTTCCTGAAGCAATTGAAAACAATCTATTTGTTTCTAATATGGCTCTAGTAGCAGTTTTTCCTATAGTATTAACCCAAGTAGGCGATTTTAGCGCCCACAAGTCGGCTCGGACAGCCGGAAAGGAAAAGACTGGCTCTTCGAATTCGTCCTCAAAACCTTTGTGCTTACGTCTGAAGTAATTTTCGCCATCGGTCAGGCGAACCGTGACAGTTGCCAACAGCGCTGCTGCGCCAGCATCAGTAAAACCAACGATTGCCGCAAGGCTATCTTCGTCATGGTTCGCGGTTGCACAGCTATCCGGCTCTGTTGCAGAAAACCATTCAATAGGGTCTACCAAAGCCACGAGGCCATCTTGGCCC
>CAZIVH010000039.1:0-6761 GCA_964542965.1 uncultured Candidatus Peribacteria bacterium
TTTGCATCACATGTTCAAGAAGCTCTGGAGGAGCATAATACTTGTCCATTGTGTTTACAGCCTCAAATACGAAACGAGCTCTCATTTACATAGTATCTAATTTTTCTTTAAGCTCTGTAACTTCATCGCTTTCAAGCACATCATATTCTATATTGGGCTGACGATGATTGCTTCCAGAATAATCCTCTAATGTAGAATCCTCATCTATTAGTATTTCTATAAGATCATTGATATTATCAATTTCAAACTCTATAATTTCATAAACATGAGATTCAAGCAAATCCATAAAGACTTGATTTGCGCGAAGCATTTGTAGTTTTTTCTTTTGCGCATCTGTAATTCTGGGATAAGTCATTTTTGTATCAAACAGCTCATTTAGCGCAGCTACAATATTAATGTTTTCTGTGGAATTTTCATCTAAAGATTCTTTAATCAATTTTTCCATAATGAATATTTTATTTTATATATTTAAAATAGCGGTTTTGCTTTTGAACGTTTAGGTTTTCTCCAATTTTCATAATCCCATGTGAGAGCGTCGTGACAAACAATGTTATGATTAATAATATCTATTGCTTGTTGTTTTTGAGTATCGTCGAGTTCTGGGAGTGCATCAAGAAGTCTTTGTTTCATCTCTTCTACATTATCGGCCATGAGCTCTACTCCATAAATAGTTGAGAGAGCTTGAATAGGTGGATGATTATATGATAGTTTGCGGGCAAGAACACATACAAGGAAGTTGCCATTGCCTGCCGAATTGTCAATAAAAGTTTTTTCAAGAGCCCATACTTCAGGAGGAAGTTTATCAAGCATTTCATCTACAAGAAGTAATGGAGTAAAGTCCTCGGCTGTTATTTTTCTGCGAGATTTACGTTTGTGTTCGATTTCTGTCACAATTTTATATATTTTCAATATAATCTATTTGTTCTTGGGTAAGATCAAAATATTTGTATAGTTGTTTATTAGTCCATTTTTTTGAAAAATCAATTTTAGGCAAATTACGGAAAACATTATATGCATATCTACCGTGTCTATAAAATCTATTTAAAAATTTAACAACGTTTGACAATAAATACGATTTAACATTTTCAGCATCATATTTATCAAAATATAATACTCCTGCTTGTAAGCCGGCTCCAACATTACGTTTATCTGTTGAAAACCAATCATAATTTTTTTCTGAAAAATCAAAAATATGAGCTACTATAAGTTTATTTCCTAAACCATATCCCTCAGTTTTATTTTTAGTAAATAATTTTTGTCTATCTTCCTTTGAAGAATAATAACATTCAAATGGAAATTTTTCAGATTTTTTATCATTATAAAATTTAATATTATTTATAGATATTGCTGTGCCTTTTTTGTATGGCATTTTTTCAAACTTGTTTAATTTTGCTATTATAGATAAAGACATGTCATCTGCTTTTCCTGTTACATCATGGCCCTTTAAAAAATTAAAATTTTCAACAGTTTTTTCAGATCCATCAAAGAATTTAATCTTTTTTGAGTAATTTCCTTTATAACTCGAAATAAAATATACAAATGAACTGCCTACATGAAAGTGTTTTGAACACTCATCAATATTGAGATAATATACATTATTTAGTTCATTTTTAAAAAATGTGCTTTTTAAAATTGTTTTTGGCGTTATTAACGCTACAATGTCATTAGAAATTTCAAATGCTTTTTTTGAAAATTTTGGCCAAAGTGCTGTAGAAGCTTGACTGCCACCCTTATTTTCTGTATAACTTACTCCTTGATATGGCGGGTTACCTATTACTACATCAAATTTTCCCATATTTAATAATTCATTTATATTTGTATCTATATTTTTTATGTACTTAAAGTTAATAAGTTTTGCAGAGTCTCCAACTATATATTTAATAATATGTTCTGAAAGAGGGTCAATTATAACTACTGTTAATTTATTAAGGTTTTCAAATCCAATTTTATCAATAATAGAACATATGAAAGATCCGTTTTTTTCAAAAACAAGAATTTTATTTGCGTTTTTTAATTCAAGGGAAATTTTAGAACATATTTCATCTGTTAAAGACAAAGGATCAAAAATAATAGATTCACTTAATCGTGTTAAGTCCATTTCATCATTAATGTCATGGTGGCGTTCTTTCATTCCTTCAAGTGTATTTTCTGTAGAAGTTTGACGCGTAATTCTTTCTAGCCATCTATTTAAGTAATTAATATCAATTTGTTTTGGATCATCGATATATTTTGGTACATATTTCACTCCGCGGCCTATCATTTCTAGCGCATCAATATCTGTTGTATTTATTGCATTATTTATAAATTCACTAAATTGTTTAATAGTTGTAAATCCTTTTAGTATGCATACAATTAAAATTTTTGAAATATGATTTTTTATCATATTTCTATATTGTATTTGTTTGTCTTGTTTATTATCGAATTCAAATTCTAATTGTCTAACTCTTCTATTAATTTCATCTGTTTTTCCATTAATTCCTGTTGGATCTGTAATATCTACTTTTCGTGTTCCAGTTGGCTCATGCCATGCATATTTTTCATCAAAATTGTCCGGAACTTGAGGATTATTAACGCATAATGAATATTTATAGTCAACCTCACCCGAGGCTTCTTGAAGAGCGCGCTGTAAATCTTCAAATTGAGTAATTTGTTGCCATTCTACACCATCACTATTAAAAAAGTAATAATTTTTTAAAGTATTTTTAATAATTTCTTCATAAGGTGTTTTAGGATCTTTTTCAATAGCTATTTTTTCTGCAACAGATACATGCAAATTCATAGCGTTATTCATATTACCTAAAAACACTCCTACATTATTCTTCGTTTCTGTGATTTTTCCATTTGAAGTCTTTTTAAAAGCTCTTCCTACTCTACCAGTTGCTTGTTCAAAAAATTTAACACTATTTCCAATAGATCTTAAAAATATAATTGAACCCCATGCTGGAATATTTGTACCAGTAAGTAATGCATTACAAGTAAGAGTAATAGTATAATCATCACCATCATCTTGATCAATTTTATCTTTAATTTCTTTTAGATTATCTTCATACGCAAGAAGTGGATGATAGTTTCCAAATGCATTTTTATCTTTTAAAAGATCTCTTAACATTGGAATATAGGTGTGTACACCTATTCCACCATGTCCAACAGGCAGTGCTACAATTATGTGTCTTTTTGCGTAATCACATAATTCTGGAGCTCCATGAATACTTAAAGAATCATAATCAGAGGTACTTCGTTTAATTTCTGAAGATAAAAGTCTTTTAAAAAATTCAACAATTGCATTTTCATACTTAAATTTCATGTTCCTTTTACCAGTAGTAATAGTTTTTTTATCAATTTCAAAAAATTTATCATATGTAAATGCATTTTTATCTCCTTCCCACTCTCCGTTTGCTTCCATTTCTTCTTTAATACGTGGAACTATTTCACTCATATTTAATTGATAATAATAGATATCTGGATAATCGGCAAACGCTTTATCTCCGCCCTTTCCTTCTTTATATTTTCTTTTTTCTTCGTATAATTCATTTCGAGTAAATAAAACTCTTTCATTGGGGCTAAAATATAATTCAGATGTGTTATTAAAAATATAATCATACGGAGTGCCTGTAATAATCAATAAGAACTTAAAATTATATTTTTTCTTTATGCTTGGCCACATTTTATTTGAAATATTGCTCAAAAATTTGTGAGCTTCTCCTATTGATAAAATTCCTATCCTTCTCTTTAATGGATTATATTCCGTGGTAGGATTTGCTGCAGTAGAACTCATGCCCAAATGCGGAAAACTTCCAAATAATATAGGTACTTCATTTTTATTATGTGTTGGAATACGTCCTATAGATTTTATTTTGTGTTTCGGCCCAACAATATTAACTTTATTTTTGAACCACAATTTCGCTCTTTCAGGTAATTCTTTTTCACATCTTGCTGCAAATTTAGATGTAACATAAGGTACTATTCTTGAAAATGATGTATATACCTGTGAATTCATATTCATTCCTTGAACTTTGGACAATTCTTGAAACAATTCTAATTCAGTAGAAGGAATAGTAGCAACAGATACGTGAATGGTATTTTCATTAAACATTTTATTTCCATTTTCATCTACTTCATCATATTTAGTATCATGAATGTGAATAATTTGTTCTAGTGTTGCTAATTCTTTTCCTGATCCAGTGGCAGCAGCAAGAAGAAATTTATCGAAACGTGGATTTGTTTTTCCATTAGTAATTTTTTCGTTCATTTCTTTATGAAATGGACGAGCTTCATATTTTTTTTCAGGCTCTACTTTAAAATCTTTATTTTTTAATACATTTAATGCGTCTTTCCATTGCTTTTTAATTTGATCAAAAGTTTCTTCAGGTTTGTGCTGATGTAATTCATCTGACCCTATTCCAAATGCATTTTTTCTAGAACCCGATATTCCCGGAAAATCATCTCTAACAGCATCATCAAATTGCTGATGTTTACGATAAACATATTTTGGATCCATTTTTGTAGCAACATCAGTAACATCTTCACAAAATATTAAATCATCTGCATCAAGTAAAGCAGAAGCTTTTCCAAATGTATGTCGCATAGCGTATTGTTTAGCAGCTACTTCACTATTTTGATATGTTTCTCCAAATTTTACATAAGGCACGCCTTTCCATTCAAGATAAACTGCGTATAAATATAAAGGAAACCCAAAAAGATTTGGCGGTTCGCCTCGTTCCCATGCTTTACGCATTTCATTAGCAATTCTTTTTTGTTGTCTTTCTTCTTTTTGTAATTTAGCTAAAGTTTCTTTATCTACAGTTTTTTCTGGAATTTTTTCGGAAACTATTTTCGTAGGTTCTTGTTTAGTAGCTTCAACTTCTTTAGTTTTTTGAATTGGTTGAGTTTGTGTCAAAGTATTTTTAATATTTTGTTCTTCTTTTGGCTCAATTTTTTCTTCTTGTTTTTTCTCAATTACATCTTCAAGCATATCTTTATATTCTCTGAACGAAGTAAATTTGTTTTTGTCAAGTTCATTTGGAAGAATATTTAAAGGTTTAATATAAATTCGATAGCTTTTAAGAATACGTTCAAAATCAGAATTAGACACATCTTTTTTTGACATTAATTCAGCAAATAAATCTGCATATTCTGGATCTTGTGAAAAAGTTTCTTTGAATCTTATCCAACGAGGATCGCTTTCTTCAATACCCGCTTCTTGAAAAATCTTTTTTGATGTTTCCACGTTCTCGTTCAATTTAAAGAATTCTTGTAATGATTCACAAACTAATTGTTTCATTATTTATTGCCTAATTTTTTTGCTTTGCGTTCCATTGCCCATCTAATACGTCTAAGGTGTTCATCTTCAACGTATGATAGATCTTTTTTAGCTCTTCTTTTGTCTTCTGGATCTAAAAATGCAGTATCTAAACCTCTTTCTCTTCTCCACATTTTTCTTAGTTTAAATTGAGCCTGTTTAATTTTATACGCTTTTTGCCATTTTTCATCATTATAAGTATATGGGCTTGTATTTAAAACTTTAGGCTCCCCCTTTTTATACGGGCCACCTTCAAATTTCATATATTCTGCTTCCCAAGATTCTCTGGGGTCCCATCCTGCCCAATCAAGTTTCCAAGTTTTTTCGTATTGCTCATCATACCATTTTTGTCTGGCTTCCCAGCCGATGCCCATATCTTTTATAGGATCAGATTTCTCAGTAAACTTTTCAAACACGAACTTGGCTCGCATATCTATACTTTATTTTATATATTTCACGAATTTACCAAGGAATTTCTTGTTATTTCGAATATAATCTTCGATAAAGAAGTACTTACTATTATTTAACTTTGATTTTCTTAATTGATAGCCATTTCTTTCCAAACACTCTTTAAACTTTCCTGTGTTTACCCACAACAAATCGCTCCCTTCTTCCAATTCAAACACGATAAAAGTTGAGTCTGAGTGTTCCAAAGTATTTCTTCCTCTATCATCAACCAGTGTAAAAGTTTTTCCGCATTTGATGTCTACTTTTATCTCATGCATCTTCTCGCCTTTTGCGAATGACTGAGTCTCATCGCACTTATATGAATAGTCATAATGCTTTCGCATGTCTTCTAACACACTGGATTTCTCCATAGTGACACGCATCCTCTGTTTCTTGAAGTATTCGAGTATTCGTTGAGCTACAAAGGGCTCCCGAGCAATACCACGTTGCTTATCTTTACTATCTGCGTATGCCATATTATTTTCTTGTTTTTGGTGTTACGCCCATGCCTGCTGATGCGAGATAAATGTCTGCGACGAACATTTGCATTCGGGGTAAGGAGTATATATTACTCATACTTTCTTTGTACTTAGCAGCCTTCTCCGGTGACACGGAGGTCTCTGGATTGGTAAGGATTTTGGTCAATTCGTTCTTCAATTGCTGAAGATTGTACTTCGTTATGTTTTTGACAATAGGTTCGAGTTGAGGTCCTACGGCCATCGAAGCTTGCGGAAGTCGAGTTAAATCTCTCATATTAGTCTAAAAGTTTGTAGTATTCATCGGGCCAGTTGATGCGGAAGAGCATGACTGCTTCCTGCATATTTTTGTAGTCGCCAAACATTTCACATCCCTTGATGTAATCATGAAGAGCAACTGCTACGGGTTCAAGAGTACAGGAAACTCCACTATAAGGATTTTCCACTACTTCGGGTTCTGTGCCGATTTCTAAATCAGCGAGAATCTCTTTTTGACGTTCAGTAATTATTGTCATAATTTTATCTTTATAGTACAAATA
>CAZIVH010000039.1:6861-8384 GCA_964542965.1 uncultured Candidatus Peribacteria bacterium
AAAAAAATTATTTCGGACTTTTTTAAAGAAATTGTTAAAGATTAGATTGTTCATTCAACAAATCATCCATTATTTTCAAATTGTATTCAATGTTATTGTGCACATCAATAAGTGTTCTTTTCAATACAGCTCCGCCGTCATTGATTCCCGTTTCATAAGCATTCTTATGCACATATACTGCATATGCATATATAGAATGTAACAACTCATTTCTTTTGTCAACATCTGCAACATACTCAGCCATCTTGTTTTCACATCTTGCTTTAAAGTTTTCAAAGCCTTCATGTATAGAGCTTCCATCACCAAAATTTATTGGTTTACGAGAAGGATACGCATCTCCCCAATCATTTTTTCTCCATATCATTTTTCGAAGAGAGATCTCTTCTTCGATAATTTTTTTAGCGAACCACTCTATGTAATTCTCTTTTCTTGGAACTCCATTTCCTTGATCGATAATCCAAAGATACTTTTGCTTATTGTCAAGATGTACAGGAACTCTTTTAAACATTACATTTCTAACTGCTCGCAAAAATATGTTATTTTTGAAGTCTCCGAGTATTTTTGTCAAAGGTTCGAAAACATCTTCTCTTGTCATATATCTCGTAATAAGATGTGCGATAAAGTCTTCAACTTTACGATTATAGTCATTAGGATTTTGTTTGTTCATCGGTTTTTGTTTTAAACATTTTTAGTATTAATTCTTTTGCGCATTCTTTACAGAAGATATGATCTGCTGCGCCAAACCACTCTTTAGGAGAAAGATTTTCTCTAATTATTTTTCTACACTTACGGCACAAAATTGCTCCACGGCCACCGTTAAACTTGATAAGGGGTCGAAGCAATTTGTTAGTGCCAGTCTTATGTTTAAGATGACGATACATTAAAAACCTTCGGATGTTTGAATTTCAGGATTGGAAAACATTTTGTCTATAATAATTAGCCCCAAGAAATATACTTCGGAGCTTTCAGCAACCAAAATCGATGCGTATACGCTGCCTTTAGTGAATGCGCATGCGATAAGAGATCCACCATCTGGAATGTTGGGCCAAGAGGGCCACTCATCTAAGATTGGATTGCCGTATGATACTTGCAAAAGTGTGAATAACTCAACGGCCTGAGGCTTAACATTTGCGTCATAGTCGTACCATTCATAACGGCTTAGACCGTAGAAAAATAACGCATTAAGTTTGCCCTTATCGTTAAATTCAGCAGACATTGCAAATGGCCGGCCTTTGATAGTGAGTTTGTACATCTCTGCACTTGATACCCACTCAAAATCTGGATGAGAATTAATGTAAGTTGTAAACTCAGATTGTGTCATACCAGATTTTATCCCTTTATAGAGATTTGATTGAGCACTCAGTGCCATTGTTGCGAGCATCAATATTGATGCAAAAATAAGTTTAAGTTTCATAGTGTTTGTGTTAAATTGTATTTTTCAAGTAAATAATCTTTGTGTTCAAGATCAACTTCGATCCAAAGAAATAAATCTCCATTTTTTGATTTTCTGCCAATTGTGCAGA
>CAZIVH010000040.1:0-6584 GCA_964542965.1 uncultured Candidatus Peribacteria bacterium
GACCAAACCTCCTCGTACAAGGTTTGCCGGTCATAATAGAAATCGGAATCTTTCATGTATCGTCACCTTCTGGATGGGTCATCCCAATAAGAAATCGCTGAGCCGTCCATGAACACCATACAAGCCAAATCTATAGCAGCCAAGTGGAACAGAAGTCTTCAAGTCCGATATTCTCCGAAAGTCTGGCAATTTTGTGTGGTGGGGTGTTCCCTCATGATACTTGGAGGTAAACCCTCTTAGAAAAACTAATTTTTTATTGCGGAACAGGTGTCAATAGTTTAACTTGCTTTCATGGCTAAATGAATAAGCAAAGATCTTCTACCTATTGCTGGAAGTTAGTATGGCTTAAGGTGTAGTACTCTGGATGGTCGAAAATTGCCAATTGGTTGAGTGCGCAGCTCAAGGGGGTAATTTGTTACTGTAGCGAGCGGGAACCTGCTACATGATGGCTTTCTCAAAATTCTAGGAAATACTCCATACGTACGAATGGTTTATTGGAAAAACACAAAATTTCACAGCAATAATAATGACTATCAGTGAATTTCGTTGAGATGGGTATCTCCGAGGTGTTATACTAAAACAGTCATTTTCTCTCACTCGACAACATTGGCTGTACATCCAGGAGAAAAGAAGTAATCGCAGCATTTCCCGTATCTTATGAGTTCGGGCTGCACGTAATGCATTTGAAGGGGTGGCCAATGATCTGGCAGTCAGTCTGCATATCGGTTGATTGTTGGTTGGGCTTGTATTTTACTCGGATCTTGAATATGAGCTGCTTAAGCCCGGTTCATATCATAATTTCGTTGGAGAACTGCACTGCTTGTGCAGTAGTCGAGTACGTGGTGGGAGACAAATAAATGAATCTGACGGTTTACAAAGGTTTTGATATTTCGTTTTTGGCAGATCTTGAGATAGCCCCTCTGGTTGAAGGATCAATTGAGGGGAAGAAAAATGTATTATTGTTTGATAACATGTCAAGCAGAAAACTTGAGAAGGCTTTGCTGAATCTCGAAGATGATGCGGAAGCATGGATTCTCTATGAAGAATATTCTTTGATCAAGACGGCGATTGACAATGCAGTTGATAAATATGGTTTGCAATTGACAATTTTTCGGAACAATCTTTACCCTGATTATTATCCGGTCGAATTTGAGATGAGTGATGAGTTAGTGGTGGAGATCATTCATGCGTTGAATGACGACACCAATGCAGATTTCAGTGAGGACTGTCAAAAATTCATCGCGTTTTATAATGCTCTTTCAACAGTGGATGGAGTGAATTACGGTGGATTTTACAATTATGAATATGAGCAGTCTAAAAATATCCGAATAGAAAATTACTACCCAACGAATATCAGGATAGAAGCTAGTAAGGATCCCTCTGATTACAATGTTTTCTTGAACGAAGACATCGATACCTACCTCAGGGACCTTGCTAGAATCATGGAAAGTAACCCGGGAACGATCGGATTGAAATCAACGGCAGGAAATGCTTCGAATAGATTCCAGGCATCCCTGCAGGCATATTGTGTTTCCAAGGGGATACGGTTGATCGAGTCACTCGAAATGCTTCCAGAGGACAAGGAAAGAGAAGCTGAGCTAATAACCATTGCACGCAATGACATCGGGATAACTGACTTCAAGGGCTTCCGGAATATCAAGTTCTATAAGAATCCTGATATCGACAATGAGGTGATGGAACTGTCCCAAGGACAGATCATTCAAGAGATTCTGCATCAAGCTGAGAAATCCTATGACGATTCAGGAAACAACAGCTTCCGGGATATTTTCATCACTGCATCAACCGGTGCCGGAAAATCTTTAATGTTCCAGATCCCGGCGGTATATCTCGCAAAGAAATACGGAAAACTCACCTTGATCATAGAACCTGTAAAGGCTCTGATGCAGGATCAGAAAGAAAAGCTGAATCGCAGCGGGTATAAACGGGTAGAGAGCTTTAATTCGGACTTGATCACCCAGGTTGAAAAGGAAGCTGTCCTTCAGAGGGTCAAGGATGGTGAAGTTGACCTTCTCTACCTAAGCCCGGAGACACTCCTATCGTATTCAATTGAGACGATAATCGGTGATCGTGAGATCGGATTGTTGATCGTGGATGAAGCCCATATAGTGACAACCTGGGGTGTCGGGTTCAGGCCGGATTACTGGTACCTTGGGGGGTATATCAACAACTTGAGGAATCAGATCCAGACATCCAAGGGAAAGAAACGGAAGACTTACAATTTCCCGATCTGTGCATTTACCGCAACAGCAGTAAATGGCGGCAATGATGATTCCGTAAGCGATACGATCATCAGCCTCTACATGGAGAATCCAATAAAGTACCTTGGATATGTAAGAAGAGATGACATAGAGTTTGAAATCGTCCCAAAAGAGCCAAATACAAAATTACCATTGGCGGTGTATGAGAAAGAAAAGACAAAAGCACTGGATGAACGACTGAAAAGATGGCTGAGGAACAAGGAGAAGACGATAGTGTATTTCCCGTATGCAACCTATGTGCGAAATGCTGCCAGAGGCTTACGTGGATTCGCAGGGCTTACAACGGATAAAAGAATTGGTACATACACAGGAAGAAATGTTGAAGAAATGAACCTGGAAGCCTTCAAAGATTCAAAAGATCAGGCTTTCGATGGATTCCGGCAAGGAACCACACCCATCATGTTTGCGACAAAAGCTTTCGGGATGGGGGTTGATGTTGATGATGTCCAGAATGTATATCACTATGCTGTCACTGGAAACCTTTGTGATTATGTCCAGGAAGTAGGCCGTGCAGCACGTAAAGCATCTATGCAAGGTCATGCAATAACTGACACTTTCTACAACGATTTTTCCTTCATGAAGGCTTTGTTTGGAATGTCGCAGATCAAACAGTACCAGATAAAGCAAGTTCTGCAAGGGATCTATGATACCTATAAGAGCAAGGGCGAAAAGTCCAGTTTTCTGATTTCCCCAGAATCCTTCACATACATTTTCAGTGGTAGAGGGGCTAAAAATGAGGATGACTGCATCAACAAGCTCAAGACCTGCTTGCTCATGTTGGAAAAGGATTTCTATGATAAATATAACTTCAAGGTAATTATCTCACGTCCTCAGAGTGTTTTCACGCGAGCGTTCGTTTGCGTTTTCCGTGAACACGCAAACGCAGTGCTTGGATCACAGTATGGTGATTGCTTCAGTTACATCCAGGCAGGCAGATACAAGGAACTTCAGGCGGATGGTTCTTACTTCAGCGATGCCGGAGATATCTACTTAATAGATCTCAAACAAATCTGGGAAAGATTCCATCGTAATATCTCATTTCCGCAATTCAAGTATTGGTATTTCAATTGCAATTCGAAATCAAAGGAAAAAGTAGACATCATGCCTGGAATACGACCGTATTTTGCGCCAAGACAGAAAGTCAATGTTGAGGCTAGGCGTGATCTGTTGCTGTGCGAATTGAGGGAATCAATATTGAAAGATTTTGAGTACGTCGGAGACATGCTATATACTACATTTGGCAAACAATTTTTTACAACTGAAGAATTCGCTAAATTGCTTCGGGAACGATTTGGGATGGCAACAGCACGCATCATCGCGAACTCTCTTTTTGCCTTGGTTGATCCTGCCGGAAAATGCGTAAAAAATCGAATACACGAATCGAGTGGAAAGATGTATTATTCGTTGGCTTTCGGGAATTTCAAGGAATACATGAGGAGGCCGATCACAAAATCCCTGATTATTGGCAATATCTCAAAAGTAACAAATCCTTCTTCATATTCGAGTTTTCTATGCCTGGGCTCGGATGAAGATTCAACAGTGGCCTTGAAGCTATTGTCGATATTCAACTACATCACATACGAGATTGTGGGTGGTGAAGAGCCGGAAATCTTCATCAGATTGAACGATCCGAGTAAAATAAAAAGTATAGTGTTTGGTACCACCTCCTATTCAAACAACTATGTGTCAAAAGCAAAGCGCAAGCATGACAGGGATGTTGAGATATTGCTGCAATTCTTCAATGGACTCAAAACAAATAAGGAGCGCTGGGATTTCATTGAGAAATATTTCCTGGGACACGATGTGCTTTGTGGGGTAAACCCTGCAAACATGGATCCTGTAAAAATGACTAGGGCCATCGACAAGGAGCATTCTTACCAGACCAACAAGTTCAATGGATGGAAGGACATGAAGTCATTTTTTGATAGAAATGACCTAGTGTTGATAGACAGGCTTATTGCGCTAGGGATCGGGATGCCGGAATACCTTGAAACCAGCATCAAGAAATCGGATGCAGGAAACGACATTTTAATGTCTTGGCCTTCTAAGGAAGTATTGATATGTCAGCAAGATGCTTCGGACAAGTCCATGGAGCTATTCAGAACCAGGGGGTGGCATGCCTATCGGTTGCATGAAATTGATTTTGAGAAGATCAAGAAGGAATTGAGCTGATATGGCGCGTATCTTTCCACAGAAGGAAGACTTGGCGGGTATTCCATTTTCGGAATTTCGTGTGTATGAGGTGCTTGAACAGTTGCCTAATGCTTTCTATGTTTTTCATTCTGTACAATGGGTGAAGCGGGGGAGCAAATGGAGATCCACATGGAAGGAGAATGACTTTCTTGTTTTAAATAAAAAACTTGGGGCAATAGTTCTTGAAGTGAAGGGTGGAGATATCTCGTGTCAGGGAGGTGTCTTCCATCAGCTCAATAGGGAGACCCAAGAAGTCAGTATATTGGACCCTGCAAAAAAGAAGGATCCATTGTCACAAGCCATTGATGGAATTTACCACTATAGGGGCTTGCTTGTTTCGATTGCACTTGATTTGGAAGAACGCTTTCCCATAGAGGCAGCCGTTTGGTTTCCCTCTTCCCAGATCATGCAAAAGATGTTCAATTTCCCCTTGAAATACAGAGAAGTCCCTGGTGCTGTTCTTGGGGTTGAGGCTTTCCAGAAGGGTCCGGACGCGATACAAGATATATTTAATTTTTATGGGAACCAAGGGAAAACAAATGTCACTGATGAGGAATTCAGGCGAATTGTCAATCTTATCGCCAGAGACTTTGATTTGATAACCGCGCCTTCTGCACGAAAGAGTGAGCTGGATCAGGCTTTTCTCAAATTGACAAATGAACAAACTGGGTTGCTTGATTACATCTCAGAGCAGAGAAGCGCAACAATCCAAGGTGTTGCTGGGACTGGGAAGACCTTGATTGCCAAGGAGGCTGCCCGTCGGCTTGGTCAGGAGGGGAGAAAGGTTCTTTTTCTTTGTTTTAATAAGTTTCTCTACACAGATCTATTGCATAGGTATCCTTATGAGGGAGTCACCTATCTAAACATCAATACGCTGGTTGCCAAATTCCGGCCTGGATCCGATATATCCAGCATAACAGCACGTGCTGGTGAATTACAGAAGATTGATTGGGATGTACTTGACTTTGATGATGTGATTATCGATGAGGCGCAGGATTTTGACAATGATGAGATCCTGTATTTCAAGGATTTGGCTGAACTCAGGGACGGGCATTTCTTTGTATTTTATGATAAGAACCAACTCTTATCGACCAGCGAAGTGCCTGCATGGGTTCGTGATTCAGAGTGTAAGCTGCTCCTCACAAGAAACTGCAGGAATACCCGGGAGATTGCCCTGACATCGTATAATGTTATAGATGTCGAGTTGAACCAGAAAACCATCATGATCAATGGGGAGCATACATCAATTAGTTTCATTGATGGGGAACCTATTAGCAAGCTGGCGAATCTTCTTAAATTGCTCGTCAGTGACAAATACGGATATGAATATAGCGATATTGTGATATTATCCTTGAAGGCCGAAAGCAGCTCAATTCTCGACGGTGTCAACAATCTCTCAGGGATTCCCATCCTCAATGAAAGAAGCAACTCGGCTGTTTTCTTCACCACTTCAAGAAAATTCAAGGGGCTCGAGAGCAGGGTTGTCATTGTTACGGATATTGACGAAAGCTGTTTCAGAGATGAAGCCAAGAAACGGAATTTCTATGTGGCTTGTTCTCGTGCAACGCAGAAGCTGTGTTTATTTATCAACGCCGATGAGCCCAGAATCAAATCAATGGCGAATTTGATCAATACAAGGAGCCGCTTTGCAGCAAAAGGCAAGATTGCAATGAAGACCCAAGCAAACATCTTGGAGTTGTGAGGGTGTGGGCACACTTACTAATCAGCAAAAGAGGACTAAGGTAGGAATTCGGGAGAAATAATGGTTATCTGAATTTTGGTTCGGTTTATCTGGCAACTCAGTTTGTCTCCATTACTCTATAGATGGATACATTACTAGCACAACGAAAAAATCTGGGAGACGTACGCTGCCAAACTCTCTTAAAGAATCTCATGCCTTGATTTCCATCCCATTCTTGAACATGAACCTGACATCATTTTTGTCGTGCACCGTTGCATGATCGACCAGTGAATGCCAAAGCTCATCAGAGAACCCCATAACCAAGCCATCAAGCTTCTTCAGTTCCTTGATGAACAGCTCCGTTTTGGTCTTGCGGTACTGCCTGTCCCGTACGGCCTCGTCCAGGGCGGCAAGCTCGTCATTGCCCCTGA
>CAZIVH010000041.1:0-5727 GCA_964542965.1 uncultured Candidatus Peribacteria bacterium
TCTTGTGATTTAGTTATTACGAAATCTCTGATCTTGATACAGAGGTTATGAATTTCTCTTGGTACAGAACCAACTTTATCGCTTATTTTCTTGATGATTTCTTCACTGGTTTGGATTTCGTATTTGTCGAGATACTTCTTTATGATGCTTTCTTTTTCATTTGGCGTGTATTCCATGAAATGGAAATTGTAGACGAACCTATTCTTGATCGGTTGGCTCAAGGACTCGGATTTCGTTGTTGCTCCGATAAGCGTGAACGGATTGATCGGGATCCTGACATTGCCTCATTCCGGCATTACCATATCGATGACAAAGTCTTCCATCGCTATATACAAGACCTCTTCGATGTTCGGTTTCAATCTGTGGATCTCGTCGATGAACAGGATGTCTCAGGTTTCAAGCGTATTTAGAATACTTATGATCTCTGATGGCTTGGTGATGGCATACCCGGTAACTGCTTTGATGTTCACTTGTCCTTGCTTGGAGATGATGTGTGCCATTGTCGTCTTTCCGAATCCGCTGGGACCGGAAAAAAGGATATGTCCTATATGTCATTTTCTTTTCTTTCAACTTTCTATCGCTGTTTTTACGATTCCTTTGATATTTTCTTGTCCGATGAATTCTTCGAAGGTATCTGGTCTTCCACTATGACTTATGTTCATCAATTTATCGGTGTTGATCTTTTTCACTTCCATATTTCGACGATAAGATGGTAAATATTTAGTCTTTCTTATTCTGTTTCATGAATCTTGGATAATGTGTCATCAATATTATGAAGAATAATATCGTCCGGATTCCGCCGCTAAGCATGTCAGTCTTGAATGTCGCGTTCCTTGATTGAATGAGCATCCCTTTTTTCTCTTCCTTGCATTTCGCTATATCTGCATCGGAAGGTTTAATGGTCTCTTTTTCTGCGATGATGGTGTTGGTGCATTGATCCAATTCGTAATATCTCTCTCCCACGATGTATTCGTCGTTGGTTATGATGAGTTTCTTACCGATATTGAAAAGGAAAAATCCTAATGCGATCAGCGTTCCGATCATACCGACGAGGGTCATGAGGAGAAAATAGATTTTAAGGACGCTTCGTCCGTGAGATTTGTTTTGAGTTGTTTTAGCTGCCATGTGTTTGTTGTAAAAGAGTAAAAATCCGTAAATTCTAAGGTCCGTAAAAGTCTGACTTTATAGACTTTCGGCTATTTTGTCTGATTGAGTTTGTAGTAGGCATTGGTATTGGTTAATGGACTTATGACAAACGTAGAATCACTTATCCTGATTGTGCCTTCGATGAGCGATAGACTACTGACGATGAAACTTGTCGTTCCTATTTTTTCTTCCGTATCTATTTTGAAGAGATCTCCGTATCGTACAAAATTATTCGTGAAATATTTCTCTGTATTTGATTTTACGACTTTGTATCTCTGTCAGAACATCTCTATATATCCTACATCGAAGTTTCCATTGCTCAGGAGATTCATATCTACATAGACGTTTGACTGTGGCATATTGTTTGTACCTGTCATGATCGATCATGGAACGGTGCTGATGATCTGATTCTGTATAGTATTGGTATTGAGATTCTGGATAATCTGATATTTGACTTTGAATCTATAGAGGAATAACGCTACTTCGTATCTGGTGATTGGATTGTCGAATGTGATCGCGTCTGCAGGTCATATCATTCCCAGGTCTTGCGCTTTCTCGAAATATTTCTTTCGTCGAGGAGTTCATGTCTCGTCTAATTTTTTTCCTTCGAATAATCTGATTATCGCTGCTATGAACTGAGATTTTGTTATTGTCCCTTTTGGGGTGAAGTATCCATTCGATCATTGCATGATGCTCATCTTACACGCTTCCTCTATATAATTGATCAATGATGCGTCAGCGTTTCCGATATCGGCAAAGATACAATTGTTCGCTAATGCGTTGGTCGCGTTGAAATTGAAGACTCCTGCAAACATGGTCAATATTTTCGCTGCTTGTTCTCTATTCAAAATTTCGAATGGTTGATATTCTGCTATATTTTTGTAACTTGTCAGTCCATTGTCATTCATCCGTCTGATCGCTTCCAAAAGTTCAGGATCGTTATTTACGCTCAGTGAGTCAGCTAACCCTGCGAAGTTATCCAGAATTCCTGTATTTGTCGTGCTTGTTGAAGTAAGCTCTGCTAACCTTCAGAGCATCATGACTTTGAGGGTGTCGTTGGTGACGATGTTTTTTAATCTGTATATATATATTGCCATCTCTCTTCTTGTGATGCTAGTATCAAAAGCTACTTGATTATTCAATGTCGTCAATCCCATGGCTTGTCCTTTGACATAATAATCTCCCCATCGAGGGGTCCTGCTTTCGTTGGAAGTCTTGCCTTCGAAAATTCTTACCAAAACCGCCATGGATTGCGGTCTAGTCAATTGCTCTCTCGGCAAGAATTTCCCATCGGTTGTCCCTTTGAAGATCCCTCGTTTGCAGCTATCTGTTATATATGACGAGAGGCTAGGATCCATCTGATCATTGTCTGAAAATGAACAGCTGCTGTTCTTTGTCGTCTGTGGATATCCCAATACCTTAAATGCCTGTCCTATTATTTTCGCAGCTTCCTCTCTCAATAGTCCATCATCTGGCCTATATTCATTCTCGTTGCTGTATTTCGTCAATCCGTTTGCGTACATCCATGCGAGTGCTTGTTGAAATTCCGTACCCGTAAATGCGATGTTGGTCCCTGTGGTATTCGTGCCTGTCGCAATTGTTCCGGTTTCCGCGTTTCCTGTGATTGCCGTGCCTGTATTGGCAGATCCTGTATTCATCACTATATTGATCTGATGCGTTATCGGATCTATGGTAATCTGAAAATCTCCGCTAGTCTCTGCTTTTGTTGAAAAAGTCAGCAAAGAAACCGTCAAAACAAGTCCTATTCAGAATAATTTTTTGTTCATGGAAAACTTTTTGTATAGAATAAAATATTCGAAAAAAGTATAACTAATGCACTAAGCTTTTCAATATAAATTTACGCCTAAAGCATAAAGCTCAAAGCCTGAAGCTTGAAGTCGTCATATATTTGTCTTATGTATGTGTTTTTTCAGAAAACCGCTTGAAAATACTCGGCAAAACAGTAATGTTCAAAAAACCTTTTATTTTTTTGTATTGAAAAAAGAAAATGACTCATGTACAGAGGACTCTTGTCGTCTTGAAACCAGATAGTGTAGGACGCAGCGTGACCTGAGAGATTATCTCTCGTTTCGAAAGAGCAGGATTACATATCGTCGGTATGAAAATGCTTAAACCTGATAAAGACTTCCTTTACCATCATTATGAAACCCTTGGAAAAATGATATCTAGACGCTGACAGAAAGCGTTTGATGTAACGCTCAAGATGATGCAGCAAGGACCTATGATAGCTATTGTGCTTGAAGGAGTAGAAGTCGTCGAATACGTACGTAAAATGGTCGGTGCTACTGAACCTAAGTCAGCTGCGTCTGGAACTATCAGAGGTGATTATGCCCATATGTCATTTGCATATGCAGATGGCAAGGATATAGGAGTCCCAAATCTCATCCACGCTTCAGGAAATATCGAAGAAGCTGAAGCTGAGATCAAGCATTGGTTCAAAGAAAATGAATTATTTGAATATGCTCCTTTGCATCAAGTGTTTACTCGCTAGTTTGATCAATATATCAAAACAAGTAAAAGATTGAAAAATATCTCTAGTCCACCAGTTTCCAAGTTTTTCAATCACATCAATGCCTTTTAACTTATTAGTCTATACTCAATGAAAAAGTGAATCCATGGAAATTATTATAAAGATGTTGAAGTACAATGCATCTGCGGTGCCAAGTTTACTGTGAACGCTACTGTTCCTGGCCCTATCAAAGTAGAAACGTGCTATCAATGCCATCCTGCTTTCAATAAGGATAAAGTAGTCAAGAAAGTCATCAAGGGAAGAATGGAAAAATTCTTGGAGAAGCAAAAGAAAATCGACAGTATCGCGAAACCAAGCAAGAAAAAATAAATTTTAGCTTGAAGCTTGAAGCCTACAGTCGTTTTGGCTGATACCTTGAAGCTCGAGTCTTTTTGGAACGAGTCTATGCTGAGAAAACAGATCATGCAGAAATATGTAGATGTTGGAACTGTTTTTCATGTGATTTGACACAATGGAAGTGTATTCATCAAGTTGACTTTGAGGACACTTCTTTTTTTGTTAGTCCTGTACGTACTTTTCGTAGTACTCAATAGATATATCGTTTGGACTTATCTTGATCGGACTTTCGGTATTTTGGGTATCGGTTTCTTCGTCAAATATATCATAGATTTTCTCAATCTCTATCTTGATGGTTTGATTATGACCGATAAAGGTATTACGCTGTTTATGCGGGAAGGACTTTTTGATTATAAGACTGATTTTTTTGAGTGGGAAAAAATAGAAGCTATTTCCCATAATCAAAATAGCTTTCGAGATAAGGTGTTTGCAAGAGGCGATTTGATTATTAGATTAGATCATGGTGTAGAATATCCTTTTGAAAATATTAATTTTCCTCAGAAACAGGCTGAAAAAATCCAAAAATATAAGACTCAGTTCTCTGTAGAATTACCAGAGACTTCTCCTTCACCTATAACCGACGATAAGATGGCTATTATCGCTGAGGCATTGAGCGAGGTCGTGAAGGAATATATGGACAAGAAGACTTCTGAGACGGAAGAGGATGAAGACTATTAAATGATGGAAAGATGGAGAATTAATCTTTTAATGTTTCAACCTTTCAATATTTCAATTTTTTTATAGTAATTTCAGTTCTTTCAGTATATTTTCGTATTTCGGGTAGTCTGACCCGAATTTTTTTTGCATATACTCGGTAAGGATGTTTTTTCGGTCGGAGAATCAGGCTAATTGATTGGCGTCGACCTTGAAACTGGAGAGCAGTTCGTCCAGATTCTCCGCGCTTTTCTTCAGTCTGATATCTTTGCAAGTCTTGCGCAATTCTGGGTCGATGACTTCGTCTATCTTGTCGTAATCGATTTGTTCCACTTGCAAAGTGAGCGCGATATTTTCAAGATTGATTTGCTGATCTTCCGTGAACGTGATATCTCGTGATGGACTTTGGAAATACGTTTTGTTCGCTTGATTGATTTTCTCTATCTCTTTCAATAAGATTTCTTCTGTTATCATTTCTTTATTTTGGACCAGAATTTGTGGATTGATGGCGATGGGTATGGCGGTTATCTTTTTTGTGGTTGTATCGTATTGAAAGATATATTTGTTTTGGTTCGTCTCTAGCGAACTTGTCGATCGGACGCTTCCGGTGCAGAGATAGTTGGCATGAGTGAACCCCTGATGTAAGTGTCCTGAAATAAATTTCACCTCCGACAATTCCAAAAATTGTTCGTTCAATGCGATGTCTTTATAACTGAATTTGGACTTTTGCCCTGGGAATACCGTGCTGTTGAAATAGTAGTGATGCATTACGGTGATTCATGGATATCTATCTATCTGTTCCGCCAAATATTTGTTGATGTAGCTTGAAAATACTTCGTGTTTATTGCTCGATTTTTCGAGTAGTGTGGCAAAATCGCTTATCGCTTTCAGCTTTTCATTTTTCGGTGCGTACGTAACCTCTTCATGTTCGCCCGGTAAGAAGAACGGCAGAAACAATATTTTTTCTCCTTCTATCTCTTCTGTTTTCGGCTTGGTAATGAATGAAATATTTCCTCATTTTCAATTTTCAATTTTCAATT
>CAZIVH010000042.1:0-5725 GCA_964542965.1 uncultured Candidatus Peribacteria bacterium
AGCAAGCTGTTGAATCATTTGCCCAACAAGTCTTAGACGCTCGCGCCAAATACCCAGAAAGCTCTCTGGCTGACCTTTACGATCCCAGGTCAATGCCGCCCGAACTGGCAAAAGCACATCAGAGTCTCGACAAAGCAGTTGACGCAGCTTACGGCAAAACCACTTTCAAAACCGAAGCCGACCGAGTTGCCTTTTTGTTCGAACTTTATCAAAGTCTTGTTCAAACTGATTCTCTGGCTAATAAACAATGATTCTGGAGTATTAGAGGGCTATTGTAAGTGTCGATAAAAGAAAATGTATTTGGTAGCGGGTCTGAAAGACTTATTTATAAGGCTCTTCGTGAAAAATGGGGTAAGTCTTTTAATTTGTATCACAATCTCCCTTTTTTGAATGTCTTTTCCTGCAAAGATAAGGAATTTATAGATTTTGCCAAAGGCTACGCGATTTGCAAAATTTCTACTGAACAATTTCAGCAGTTGAAAAGCCTAAGCATTGATTTTGTTTTTTGCGACAAAACAGACAAACCTGTTTTATGCATAGAATTTGACGGCCTTCAAGATGGCTTTAATATTGGCTCATCATATCAGTCAAACAAAGACAAAGGCTCGCGCAAGTCTCGAAAAGATCTTTTGGACCTTAAGCTTAAAATTGCTCACGGTTTTGGTATGCCGTTTTTTGTTATGAGCTCAGCTCATTTCAAAAGCCTTTCTAATGTTGCCAATATAGCCATTGTTGACGCTGTTATAGGTGAAATTTTTGCCAATGATTATCGAACAATAAGACTTAACAGTTTTAATACAAAACAGCTGGGCTATTCTGAAGCAGAGTTTGCGGAACTGTCGCAAATTGAACAGGATTCTTTAATTGAAAACTGGCTTTTAGAAGTAGAAGTCTCTGCGGATTATGAAAAAAACCCTGTCTTTAAAGAAGTCGCAAGATTGAGCAAAGAGCTGAATGTAGCTTCTTGCAGTTTTGGCTATTTAAACTCAGATAATGAAGAAGACAGGGCTCTGTGGTCACAGGTTTCTTGCGAAATTTCAACGGCTTACGGATCAGCGCAAGCAGAATTTAAAATGCCAAACTTTAACTCGCCTGGTATGTGCGTTAGCGCCCATTTAGCTCAAGGTATCTCAGAGCTTCTTGCGTTATCACTGATCAAATCCGGCAAGAAGAAGAATAAGATATTGAACAAATAATTAGTTCACTATCTATGGTCTGTGTCTGCATTATAAAATGAATGATTGATTGGGAGGTTTGTTGATGCCTGCAAATAAAAAATCAAAGTTTGTTCAAGCCGTTGTAGACCGCGTGGTCAATGATGTCGTTGTTGCTCTGATCCGTCACCCCGACGCCGCCGAAGATGAACCCGATACTTTCAAAGAAATCTACATCCCTGGCGCGCGCTTCAAAGATTTCCCGAACGAAGGCGACATCATTCCGATCGATCCCGATAAACCAGATGTCATAACCGTGAACGTCGGTAACACACTCTATTGCGAGGTTCTGTTCTACATGGCCTATGCCAGCGACGAACAAATAGTATTCAAATATGAGGAAAAGCACACCATGTCAGGCCTGTATAACGACCAGACCGATATCGACGCCATCCTCTCGGCCCGCCGCAAATTCTGGAAAGCCGCAAACGACGACAAATTCAGTCTTGAGAGGAAAAATCCCGAAAAAACTTATTTCTTCTCTAAATCAACCTACTGGACCGACAAATGCCAGGACAAAGAACTGTTCACGGCCTTCGTTCGCCAGATCGCCTTCAAAGGCTATGCCAACAACATCCAATTCGAAGCCGTAAAATTCGGCTCCGAACGCATTCCAAACAAGTTCTAATCAAAACAGCTACTTCTTTTTAGTCTTTGCCTGTTTAGGTTCTTTTACCGGTTTCATTGGCTTGAAATTCAAAAAAGTAATAGAAGGCAGCAAAACATTCAGGCTATCATCGGCATATGGCCCACGACCGGAAACAAGTGCCAATAGTTCGCGGGCAGCGGAATACAGCAGAGCCGGACCGTTAACATTAACAAGCTGTTCTGTTTTTTCTGCTCCCTGGCTTTCGAAAAATTCTTTCATAACTTCAAAGAATCCGACCATAACAATCTTGAAAGCAAATGGTTCGTTGCCGTCTTTGCTTAGGGTTTGTTCAACAGTCAGTCTGATCCTGCGCAAAAGCGGGTTTTTATCTTCGCCAGTTTCAAAAAACACCTGAAAGTCTTTGATTTTTACCTCTTTGTCTTTATCAAAGTCGGGATTGGCTTTGCAGAAAACCTCTTCCGCGAAATAACGATGCAGTTGCAAAGGTGATAGAGTCATTTGTTATTGCCCCCATTTGACGGTTGGTTCCCAACCAATCTCGTCGCAAAAGCCATTCGCCGCCAAAACCCTGTTTGTTGGCGGTTTGATACTTCCGTATTCCATGTAAAAGACTCTTTTTTCCGGTTTCTCGGCGTCAGTTAGCTGGAAGTCCCATTCAGCATCAAGTTTTCTACCTATCAGCACAAGAGTTTCTACCGTGAAGTTGGTTGTCCCTTTGAGAATCTTGGAAATGTAAGCTCGATTCTTGCCAAGTTTTCGAGCAAGATCAGACTGAGTTATGTTTCGTTTTTCCATCATCCGGTAAATTTGTTCGGCAATCTCGATTTTCACACCTGCGACATGAAATTCATCGCGGCCTTCAGCCTCCGCAAACATTGTTGCAAAGAAGTTGCTGTTCTCGATCTCTTTAACGCTTTTGTTCGGCATAGTATTTACTCCTCGTATTTTGGGCTCTTTCTATTTCTGGCGCGGGAGTTTTGCGCCCTTTTTTCAAAAAACTGTGGGTACAGATAATAATCTTGTTACGTTCATAAAACCACATAACCCTGATTGCTCCGGCCTTGAATTCCCACAATCCTTCGGCATTCTTTCCCTCCAGGGCTCTCGACATTTCAATGTTGCGCGGCGGCCCCAGCTCTGCTGATCTATGAATCAGACGCAACATCTGATCTAAGTCCTGGTGTCCAGTGTCTTTTAGCTCTTTAAAAAAATCTTCAAGCGGGCATTCTCCTCCGACTTCCTTCCAACAACAGATTTCAAAAGATGACCCTCGTTGAATACTCTTTATCGGCATATGTAATCCTTATAAAGCGCATGAATACTGTAACCTCCACCGGGGGTTGACATACAAAAGAAAGAATGTTAACCTATACGTCGACACCTGTCAACTTATATTTTACAGGAGGCATTGAAAAATGTCAAAATCTTTAAAATATAAACGTGACTTCACTACAATTAATCAACCGGAGGATCTATGCCATCGCCATACAATCTGTTTATCAGTCATTCCTGGTCATATAGTGACGACTATAATCGCCTAATCAGTCTTCTAGATGGTTATCCCTATTTTTCATACAAGGATTTTTCTGTCCCAAAGCATGATCCCATCCATAACGCTCCCAGCTCAAAAGCCTTATATGATGCAATTTACAGGCAGATGGCAGCGGCTCACGTTGTTGTGATTATGGCCGGGAAATATGCAACGTTTAGCACCTGGATAAACAATGAGATAAAAATTGCCAAAAATGAATTTCTGGTTGCAAAGCCTATTTTGGCTGTTGTTCCTTGGGGTAATCAACAAGTTTCGACCGTAGTTCAGAACAATGCTGATGAAATAGTTCACTGGAACGCTTCATCTATTGTTGATGGTATCAGATCTCTTTGCAAGTGAGGCCATTATGACTGATTCGTTACAGGCACCTGCAGCCAAAGCCCCTTTACCAGCTCAAGATAGTTCTCAAGTAGAATTACTTGCTACAAAGCTTTTTAATAAAAAAAACAGTTCTACTGCCAATAAGGAAGAAATAACCATCGTTCTCGAGCAATACAAGCTATTGGTAGATTCTACCGAAAAGGTTTATGAAAAAAGACAATCAGCAAATTCATTTTTCCTAACTCTTAACGCCGGGTTATTCACTATTTTAGGCTATTTATATGGCAAGGACGCAGATATTTCTTTGCGTTTTATGGCGTATATACTCCCAATTTTTGGCATTGCGATTTGTTATTATTGGGCTCGTGTCATCGACTCTTATAAGCAGTTAAACTGCGGTAAATTCAAAGTTATTGAACAGATTGAAACTCATTTGCCGCTGGCTCTCTTTACTGCAGAGTGGTTTGCTTTAGCTAAAGGTGAAAACCCTGTAATCTACCATCCTGTAACAAATTTGGAACGCAGAATAGCTATTTTCTTTCTCATTACTTATGTTTTTATTTTGCTATATGTAATTCCGTTCAAAGAAATTCTACTGTGGTTATCCAGTCTTTAACGCCGCTTCGCATATTTCCTATGTTTTTTAGTGAGGTGTTCAATGTTTAGTAGATTCAAATTAACGCTGGGGAACGATTTTGGTTCCTATTATGATGTCGGCTTAAGGCTTTACAACCAGACTTCCACAATGATTAAACAATCATTGGAAACCTTTTTAATAAAGGAAGATCGCTTGGATGGTAGCCGTTTACAGCAGCACTGGTTTCCTCAGGTAGATGCAGACATATTTTTATCACACTCTCATGCTGACAAAGATCTTGCCATAAGCCTGGCCGGCTGGTTAAAGCAAAAATTTGATCTTAATCTTTTTGTGGATTCTTGCGTGTGGGGCTACGCCGATGACTTGCTTAAACAAATAGACGACAAATATTGTGTCATACCTGGCAGCGAAACATACTGCTACCAGAAAAGAAATGGCTCTACCAGCCATGTCCATATGATGCTTATTGCTGCACTAACAAAGCTGATTGATCAAACAGAATGTGTGTGTTTTCTCAATACACCAAACTCAATATCATCTGAGAACGCTGTCACCAAAACAAAATCACCATGGCTTTATTCGGAAATTGCAATTTCTGAAGTTATCCGTTATAAAGCACCAATTGAGCACAGGGATAAATCTGTAGCAAAACTAGCCAAGATTTTAGAAAGCGAAGGTTATAGAGCCGGTCTGAATATTGAATATGACGTTAATTTGCAAGAAATGAAAGAAATAGGCAAGGAAACTTTGTTTAACTGGCATCGTCGATTTATGACCGCTAAGAAGAAACATCCGCTTGATTGTTTATATGAAATTTACAAACGTTAAGACTGCATTTCCTATCAAGGTACCGGCAAGTTAACTACGTAAGTACTAAGAGAAATTTTTTCAAGACGAGGTTTGTGTTATAAGGTATTAGATCGCACCTATTTTACCTTTTGGAGCAAAGTTATGACCACAAATCATCTCCCTGTTAAGTATCGCGTTGAAGTTTATGTTGATTCTTTCGACAGTGATCCTATGATTTCTCTTCACGGTTCAAACCCATTTATGAGTATACGAGTTGGTGATGAAATAGCCACTGGTTGTTGGCCAAGCTTAGGTCTTCCCATGAGTTCAGTAGCAGATGTGATTGCAATAAAACATCTTCTCTGGGAAATTGATAAATCCCACATTTTCCACAGCCTCAGCGTGTGTATAAAGATGAGGTAGATTATTACATCGCCAAATCCGCCGAACTCAGACAAAGCAGCAACTGCCAGTCAAGCGCATAATCAGCCAGCCCTTTCCAAGATCAGAAATCGAGCGGGCTCTTCTGTTCTTTTAAAGTCCGGCTGCGCACGGTGTTGGTGTAGATCATTGTTGTTCTGACGTCCGTGTGACCGAGCATTTTCTGGATAGTGCGAATGTCATAATTCGCCTGCAGCAGA
>CAZIVH010000043.1:0-4402 GCA_964542965.1 uncultured Candidatus Peribacteria bacterium
AATTGCGGGTATTATCTTCCAAACAACGGCGACTGACCATTCCAGATCCTCAGCAAATACTATGGAACCTGAACGATCACCGAAGGGAAGTTTTTGACCACCATACAGGATTTCATCGATTTTTCCAAAGCGAAATGGACTCAATATAAATCAAAACTCTGAATCTCATTGACATACACCGGCTTCGACATGACCTGACTCATCAACCATGCAGGGCTCTACAACGGAGGAATCATCTCTTGAAACATTGTTAATCCTGTCAATCCTAGCTATCTCTATGATGGATATACTCAAGAATATAGCGGAGCTACTAGATACGGTCTCATCCCAAAATTTGTGAAAGTCTTGGATCGAGAGCTCAAAAATGCGTACTAGATAGGATTTCTGATTTTCAATTTCTAATTTCTAAACAATGACCCAAAAAGATATACCTTTGCATGTCGTATTTGTAGAAGCATGGATAAGAAAAGGCGATAGGTATCTCTTAGCTAAAAGATCAGCCAAAGATGATCAGGCAGCCGGAAAGCGAGCCGTACCAGGAGGTAAGGTCGATATGGAATTGGAAAGCAGCATCGTAGAAAATGCCCTCAGAAGAGAAGTTTTGGAAGAAGTTGGAGTTGAAATAGATAACTTCAGATTCCTATGAAGTAGATCGTTCATACGTTCTAGCGGACACCATGTCGTAGGACTTTCTTTTGTGGCAGAACACGTATCAGGAGAAGCTATGCCACTTGATGACCAAGATGAAGTAAGACGAGTTACTTTTGAAGAAATGGATCTGCTCTTGGATGATCATCGAAAAGACACCGTACATGCATTGAAGAAACATCATATATAGATTTATCTAGCAAGACCATATCATGCAACTTTGAACATATCGCCATTACAAAGGGAAAACCTATGAAGTCATCTGAATAGCAAGACATAGCGAAACACTGGAAGAACTTGTCGTCTACAAAGCATTGTATCATAGTGATGAATTTGGCGATAACGCTTTGCGAGTCAGACCAAAAAACATGTTTGAAGAGAATGTTGTAGTAAATGGAAAAGAAATGAAAAGGTTTGAATATGTAGGAGAATAATTTTAAATTTTAAATTTTAAATTTTAAATTCTAAATTCTGAATTCAAAAACATGCCAAAGAAAAAAATAGAATTACCGATGAGTGCCTTCGAATCCACGATAAAATTCCAAGGAGTAAAAACTCATAATCTGAAAGATATCGATGTCGAGATTCCGAAGAACAAGTTGATCACCATCACGGGCGTTTCCTGATCGGGAAAATCATCGCTTGCGTTCGATACCATCTACAAAGAAGGACAATACAGATATATAGAATCTTTGAGTTCCTATCTGAGACAGTTTTTCAATTTGGGAGAAAGACCTGAGATCGACCATTGTAGCGGACTCTCCCCTGCCATAGCGATAGAGCAGAACAAGAAAGGAGGGAATTCGAGAAGCTCAGTAGGAACACTGACGGAAATCGACGATTACCTGAGATTACTGTACGCCAAATTATGAGATAGCTACTGCTACAACTGCGGAAAAGAAATCAAGCCGCAGACCATCGAGCAAGTCATGAATGAGATCCAAGAGCATTATATGAGTCAGAAAATATACCTTCTCCAGGAGTCAGGCCATTTTGAAAAAAAAGAGGATCTTATGGAATTCGTCAGAAAAAATAGGAACAAAGTAGAGAAAGGAAAAGGATTTACTCGTTACTTGATTGTCGCTGACACAACTAGGGAACAGGAACAAGGAGAAAGGAACAAGGAAACAAAAAAACAAAAACAGGTCCCAAATTCCATGTCTCTTGATCCCATTGAGTACTTTTATCTCGAGACGCCGAACATCCCATCAGAATATTTTCCTGTCAGCATCTATGGTATCTATGATAGAGTGACTGTCGAAGAGACAAAGCTTTCCAGACTAAAGGAGGATATCATCAAAATTTTGGGCGAGTTCAAGAAATTCTGAATCTTCGTCACAGAAAAAGGAACCAAGAGGGCAAAAGCCAAAAGCGAGATCCAACGATTCACCGATAAGATGTACTGCCCTGACTGCAACATCACCTATCCAGAATTCACTACGCAGCATTTTTCTCCAAACAAACAGGAATGAGCGTGTGCGCTCTGTCACGGTATCGGAGAGATCCTACAAGTAGATTTTGATAAAATCTTGGATCCTACGAGTCCATACATGAAAGCGATTTTACCGCGGAGAGATTCCAATCTCGGACAATCATTGCTCTTGAAGTTAGCACAGAAATACAGTATCGATCCTGATAAATTATGGAAAGATCTCCCAGAACGATTCCAACATGTCGTGCTTTTTGGTGATGAGGAACTGATCAGAGTGAATTATGGCGGCAAATATATGAGCATGCACTACAAGGGTATCGAGGAGATCGTAAAAGATCAATATGCAAAAGGCCTTTTGACGGTAGATTTCCAAGCGATGCTCGATATGAAGACTTGCCCCGAATGCAATGGAGCGAAATTGAAGAAGGAAAGTCTGAATGTATTCCTTAGCCTGAAACCTAAAGCTAAAAGTCCAAAGCAGAAAAAATGAGAGTTTGAAACTTGAAGCCTGGAACTTGGAGCTAAATATAATATAGCAGAATTACAAAAAATGCCATTGAACGGACTCATAGAATTCATCGATCTCTACAAGGAACATAACACAAAAGACAAGACACTCGTAGAAAGAATAGTTAACCCACTCACGGACAGAGCTAAGACTATCCAGGAATTATGACTTGGGTACTTGAGTCTAAACAGAGGGATCGATACGCTTTCCGGGTGAGAAATCCAAAGGTTGAGACTAGCGAAACAATTGGGGAATAAGCTAACATGAATTATCTATGTCCTCGATGAACCCACTATCGGACTCGATATCAGAGAGATCAACAGAGCTATAACCGCGATCAAAAAATTGAGAGAGATGGGAAATACCATTATCGTCGTAGAACATAACGAGGAATTCATCAAAGCATCTGATCGAGTCGTAGAGATAGGTCCCGGAGCGGGAGATTTCTGAGGTAAGGTAATGTTCAACGGACCGTATGAAGAATTCCTGAAATCGAACACCCTCACAGCACAATATATCCTAGGGAAGAAAAAGGTGACTGCAAATTTTGAGCATACTCCATCCAACAATTTCATCAAGATCAAAAAAGCATCGAAATACAATCTCCAGGACATCGATGTGCAGATTAGACTCGGCACATTCACCATCATAACTTGACCTTCCGGCGCAGGGAAAACAACGCTGATGTACACCACTCTCTTCAGATTCTTGAACGAAAAACAAAAATTCATCCAGAGCTTCATCAGATTGGAACTCTTGAAAAAATGATGGAATCGGACTGACATCCTTTCCGCTCCGATCATGCACAAGGATGAATATGAACATTATGAAAATATGGCGGTTCAAGAATTCTATAAGGACTTGTCTGTGGAAACCATTATCGGACATGAAGAAGTGAAAAACACTATCTATGTAGATCAAACGAGCATAGGGAAAACCCCTAGGTCCTGCCCCGCTACTTTCATCGGAACTTTCGATAATATCAGACAGCTTTTTGCATGAACGACAGAAAGCAAGTATCTCTGATTCAACGCAAGCTATTATAGTTTCAACTCGGATAAATGAGCTTGCCCTGCCTGCGATGGTTATGGGTACAAAAAAGTGGAATTGCAATTTTTGCCCGATACCTATATCCCTTGTGAATTATGTAATGGGAAAAGATACAAGACAGAGATCCTCTGAATCAAACGAAGAGGAAAAAGCATCGACGAAGTGTTGGGTATGTATGTAAAAGATGCCCTAGAATTTTTCTCTGAGATAGATCACATCCGCGATGAACTCCAGCTCATGGTAGATATCGGACTGGGATATCTGAGAATGGGACAGCCAGCGCATACGCTTTCGTGATGAGAAAGCCAAAGATTGAAGCTCGTGAAACACCTGTTGAAATCATACAAAGGACATACAATATATTTCTTGGATGAACCGACCGTCGGTCTCCATGCCGAAGATATCGTGAAGCTTATGAGAGTCATCAAAGAATTTTTGGATAAATGAGATACCATCCTCATGATCGAACATGACAAAAGCATATTGAAATTTGCGGATGATATCATCACGCTAGATAATGGAAAAATAGTTAAATAATATATCACTTCGTGATGTAATGAGCGCTTCGCGCGGAATTAGACTTATGGTCGTAATGAATGGTGATTTTTAATTACGCGACCAACGGAAGCAAATTACGCCCGCCATAGCGGGCTCATTACGCGAGCAAAACGAGCGTATTACGTTAGTTTTTCATAAAAACGCAAGTAAATATAGCGTATTTACCGCTATTTTTTGCAAAAATTCCGAGGAACGCATATACTTAG
>CAZIVH010000043.1:4502-5598 GCA_964542965.1 uncultured Candidatus Peribacteria bacterium
CATGAACACGATCAATTCCACGGACATCATCAATTATAAGAAAGATTGATTTGATGGTGAAAAATACATCAGACTCCAAAAAGAGAAAATCCTTGATAGGATCGCTAATTTTGGCGGTGGAAGATTATATCTGGAGATCTGAGGGAAATTCATGTATGACGCACACGCGGCAAGAGTCCTTCCAGGATTCGATCCGGAATCAAAAAAGAAGATCTTCGAATCCTTGAAAAATCAGGCAGAAATATTATTTTGCGTCAACGCAAACGATATCTTATCCAATAGACAATTGAGCAACCAAAATATCGATTACAAAGATTATGTTTATCAGATGGTGAGAATCATCGAAAAGAATATCTGACTCAAACCGCATATCGTCATCAACAACATCGACGTCGGCAATATGTTTGACGTCATCCTCGAATTCGAAAAAGATTTCCAGAGAAAACAATACAGAGTACGGGAAAGATACAAGATCAACGGATATCCACACAATACAGATACCATCCTCAGCGAGGACGGATTCGGCAACGACGACCATATTCCATTGACGAAAAATCTTATCCTCGTCACCGGAGCCGCTTCTAGCAGCGGGAAAATGTCTACCTGCCTCTGACAGATCTACAACGATCATCAGATCGATATCAAATCATGATATGCAAAATATGAGACATTCCCCGTTCGGAATCTGCCAATCAATCATCCGGTAAATCTCGCATATGAAGCAGCAACCGTAGATATAGGTGATGGAAACATCATGGATAGCTATCACAAGAAGGCCTATGATATCGATGCCGTTAATTATAATAGGGATATGGAAGCGTTTGATGTCGTTATGGGCATCGCAAAAAAAATAGTAACTCACAAGAACTATATGATCAAATACCAATCCCCTACAGACATGGGCATCAGCTGTGCTGGTTTCGCAATCACCAACGATGAAATCTGCTGCATCGCTTCGCTCGCAGAAATCCTCAGAAGAAAAGAACGGTATAAACAGCAATTCGATAGATGAGAAGGCAAGGAAGAACGGATGGTCAAGTGCGATGAGATCTACGAAAAAGCGAAAACATACTGCGAAGAAAAGAAATATGATCTA
>CAZIVH010000044.1:0-5046 GCA_964542965.1 uncultured Candidatus Peribacteria bacterium
ACTACACCCTATAAAGGACGCAAAACGCCCCGTTTGTCCCACAGGGTCGAAAATACTTCTGGGCTTCGGAAGAAAGAGTGTAAGTTACAAGGGGCAAAGTTACGCTGTAATTGATGTAAGGATGTATTGTTTCAATAGCGATCAGCTATATATGAAGCATTAAGCACTCATAATATTTCGAGTGTTTGGAGAACATAACAAAAAACGCTTCTTCAATACCGCTTGTTATGAAGGATATAGACAAAATAACCGTGAAGATGTAATTTACATATAGATTGAGGGGAATATTTATGCTGCCAAAGCAGGGTTCCATTTATAGAGAAGAATTATCCAAAGTGTATGGAGTCGATCTTTTTTGTGGTGCGGGTGGACTTACGAATGGGTTGAAAACTGCTGGGATCGACGTCAGAATCGGTGTAGATATCGAACCATCATGTGAATATGCGTACATGACGAACAACAGCGCAGATTTCTTGAACAAGTCCGTGGAGGATATATCTTCTGCGGATTTTACCAATATATTTCCGTCGAATGGTTACAGATTGATAGCTGGCTGCGCTCCTTGCCAGACTTTTTCGACATACAATCGCAAAGCCACACCGGAAGATAAGCGATGGTGGTTGCTGGAACATTTTTCCAGACTCGTGCAAGATGTGTCTCCAGAGTTGGTCACGATGGAAAATGTGCCACAGTTGAAAGAACAGACCGTATTCAAATCTTTCAAGGAAACTCTGGAACTGATCGGTTATCAAGTTTCATGTAAAATCGTGAATTGTGAAGAGTATGGGGTGCCTCAACACAGACAGAGGCTTGTATTGCTCGCTTCGAAATTGGCGCCGATCGAATTACTTTCACCTGATGAACTGCGTGTATCGAGAGCGACTCCCAGAGACTGCATATCTCATTTACGGCCATTGCAAGCGGGAGAAGTCGACACTTCCGATCCGTTGCATCAGGCTGCAACACTGTCTCCGACAAATCTTGCTCGAATACGTGCATCGAAACCTGGTGGCACATGGCGTGAATGGGACAAGAACCTTGTTGCAAAATGCCATTTGAGAGCTACCGGCCAAACATATGCGAGTGTTTATGGAAGAATGACATGGGATGACCCGGCACCGACTATTACCACGCAATTCTACGGTTTTGGTAATGGACGTTTCGGTCATCCTGATCAAGATAGAGCCATCTCACTCCGCGAAGGCGCAATATTGCAGAGTTTTCCTGACGATTATCGATTTGTTCCCCCTGGCCAACGTGTATACAAAAAAACCGTTGCAAAACTTATTGGCAATGCCGTTCCTGTGAAACTGGGAGAAGCGATCGGTATCTCTATCATGAGACATGTCGACACATATCGAAAAACACGATCCCGAAAAAATACCACGAAACACCCTTTGCATATGGTTTGACGCATGGATACAGTTGACAGAAAAACAAGATCCAAAATCATGTCGAGTGTTAACCGCAGCGATACTAAACCAGAAATGGAATTACGCAGATTGCTGCATGCCAATGGATTCCGCTATCGTTTGCATGACAAGAAACTGCCGGGAACACCCGATATCGTGCTTCCTCGTTACAAGACAGCCATATTCGTGAATGGTTGTTTCTGGCATTCTCATGACGGATGCAAGTTTGCGACGAAACCGTCGTCACACAAAGCTTTCTGGGAAAACAAGCTGACTGCGAACATCGCTCGTGACAGAAAAAACCACATTGCGCTCCAATCCATGGGCTGGAAAGTACTTGTCGTGTGGGAATGTGCCATCAAGAAACGTGATCCCGATAAATCGGCCAATCTTTTATCACAGGCAAAGGGATTCATGCTATCCAATGACAGTTTCCGTGAAATCGGGGCTGAAGTGTGATATGATCGATTTATATGGAGGAATCCAAGATGACGACAAGCAATGAACCAACATTCAAGATGACAGTCGATTTGAATGTACTCGATCATTTGGCAGATGGATTGTACAGCAGCGTTGCTGCCGTAATAACGGAAACTGTCGCGAATTCATGGGATGCCGATGCCAAGAAAGTTCGTATCACGCTTGATGTTGCCAATGACAATATTCAAATAAATGACGATGGTCATGGCATGAACGTGGATGATGTCAATGAGTGCTATCTTAAAGTTGGTTTCAAACGCCGTGAACAAGGAGGAGATACAACCCCCGATGGAAGAACGGTAATGGGGCGTAAAGGAATCGGGAAGCTTTCGTTATATTCTATTGCTGAAACCATTGAAGTTCACACCAAAAAAATGGAAACTGATGCAATAGGTTTGAAAATACTTTCGTCTGAACTCCGTTCAGCGATGGCTGGCTCGTCTACTGAGTACATGCCGGATTCGGTGCATGTACAGAATGAAGTTTTTCATGAAGGCAAAGGAACGGTCATAGCTTTGACGTCTCTAAAAATGGAGCGACTCAGGGAAATGGCTCCCGAATCTCTCCGCCGTCGCTTGGCAAGACGATTTTCAGTTATCGGGAGCGACGATTTCAAGGTTTATGTCAATGATGCAGAGGTGACAGCTGCGGATCGTGAAGACCTTAAAAATGTCGAGTATCTGTGGAAATTCGGTGATACAACCATAAATACGGAACAGTGTACTGTTTTAAAAGAAGAAGCTTCAATCCCTGCATCTCCAGACAGTGGTGAATGGAGTGTAAGAGGCTGGATTGGCACAGTTGATAACTCAAGAAAATTGGCAACGAGAGAAGGAAATCTGAATTCCATCATCGTCTTGTCACGAGGTCGGCTTGTAGACGAAGACATTCTTCCCAGAATATCAGGAGCAGAAGTTTATACAAAATATATAACAGGTCAGATAGAGGCCGATTTTCTCGATTCCACCGATGCTCCCGATATAGTTACAAGCAATAGACAAAGAGTGATAGAAGATGATGAGCGTATGACACAGTTGGTTGATTTTCTGAAGAAAAGTATTCGTATAACGGCGAATAAATGGACTAGTCTAAGGGCACGTGATAAAACGAGTGAATTACATGGTAATTACCCCAAGATTGCCACTTGGGTGGATAGTCTTGAGTCTGGGTGGAAAACGAAAGCTTCAAAACTGCTTGAACGGATAGCTACCATGGAGATCGGCAAGGAAGAGGACGAAGAAGACAATAGAAAAACCCTCTTGCAACATGCAATTTATGGGTTCGAGAGGCTTCGCCTTCGGGGCGATGCTGAAGAACTGGAAAAAGCATTGTCGGAAGGAACCGACAGCCTTTTGCGATTGCTTGCCGACCGTGATTCACTTGAAGCGTCGCTATACAGAGAAATCGTGAGCAATCGTCTGGAAGTGATAGAAAAATTCGAAAGCTTGGCAGAAGACGACCCTAAGGAACGTGTATTGCAACTGTACCTTTTCGACCATTTATGGCTCCTTGATCCTGCTTGGGAACGTGCTACAGGTAGCGTATCTATGGAAGAGAGGTTGAAACTCATACCAGAATTCAAAGATGATGAGACTACAAAAGATAAGTTTGGTAGAGTCGATATAAAATATAGAACCGTTATGGGAAAACATGTAATAGTCGAATTAAAGAGAGTTTCCGTTAAACCAGGTATTACAACACTGGCAGAACAAGGCTCAAAATATGTTGATGCTTTGAAAGTATTACTTCCTGTCGAAGAGAGGATGCATGCACACATAGAAGTTGTATTTGTAGTTGGTTACGATCCCCCAGGTTCGCCTGACCGTATTGATAACTTTATGAGAGGTGTTTCAGCGGGATCAAGAATAATGACATATGATCAATTGATCGCAAGGGCAATGGCGGCATATTCGGAGTTTATCATGAAAACGAAAGAGACCGATAAAATCGAACATTTGTTCGATATGGATTGATAAGCAACGATACCTCTAAGATAATGATTTCATGAAAGAAGCTCACTATTTGTTTACTTGAAGAAAGTTATTTCTGTATTGAAGCGATACATTACAAACTTTTATTGGCTACACATAATATGCAATTACCAAATGTGAATATTGGCTACTGTAGTTGAATTATCGCTATCTTGAGATATTTTCATCTCATCCAGAAGTTTGTATCCGATATGAAAAGCCCAAATGGAATTCGCGAGGAGCCAGAGGGTGTCGTCGAGGTATGTGCCGTTGACGAGGGAGCCTGTCAGTGGGAAGACGACGGATTTTGGGTGGATGGCGTCTGAGAGCAGGTGCAGGCCGACGCCGATGGAGTAGAAGCCGAGTGCGGCTCCGGCGGTTTTGTGAAGAAGGTACGATATCTCCGTGTTGGATGCTTCGGTTTTACGATGTGTGCGCGAAAGTTCCGGGCCAGGCTCTGCTGTATCAAGATTTGTGCGTGATGGGTGAGTGTAGCCGTGTTTGTCTGAGGCTTGTGATTCTTTTGCTGTGTTGCCGCTATTACTTTCTCCCCATTTCTTGTGCAGATGTCGCAGTACGGCGAGGCTTATGGCGCTGTGGAACAGGAAGTAGCGGTGATAGCCGATGCCGAGCAGGGAGATGTCGAGGTCGGGTGCGTGAAGGCCGGCTCGTGTTGCAATTATGGCGACTGGTGCGACTGCAAGCGCTTTGCCGGTTGGTGCGTGCTGCTTTATAAAGCTGCGGACTTCTGCGTTCTTTGCTTTGACTCGTGGGGCTTTCCGAGACAGAGAAGATGGATGTGGGAGCGCGGGAAATCGTGACAATTCCCTTGTGGAGATGTTATCACGGATGCTTTTCGCAGTCATGCGTTCGCACCTCGCTGAAGTGTAGTGATTTCTACAGTGCCACATTGAATTCCGGGTTTTGGTGAAGGCATATCAGATGGTTTCGGGTTTGCCGCCTGTGCCGGGAAGTTCTCTGCTACTGTTTTCGCCAGCACCAAGAATGTATCGCTCAGAAAACATGATCGCAGCAAAGTAAGCTATGACGCCAACGAAAACGGCGACGAAAACATAAATTGCCAGCTTGATGATGTTTGTCATTTGATTGGATACCTCCTGTTTTCATTTTAGAGGCTGTTCACACTATTGACAAGTTGGCTTCTTAAGAGTAAAATCCCCCTA
>CAZIVH010000045.1:0-3296 GCA_964542965.1 uncultured Candidatus Peribacteria bacterium
TAAAATTCGCTCCGGCTCTTTTGAGGGGAACGTATCTATTGACCAGGTCGACGATATCGACGGAGGAGAGGATGTCTTCGGCTAATTTGCTCAGCTGTTCGATATAAGGTATAAATAGTATATGGTAGTGTAATAATTTCTTCTCTATTCTCAAACGCTTTTTTTCGCTGCGTTGTGCCTTACTTTTCTTTCTGCAATTTGTTTTATGATTACGTCATTCCCGACCTGCCTACCGCAGGCAGGCCTGATGGGAAATCCATATTCTGTATTTTAGTAAGATGGATTCCCGCTTCCGCGGGAATGACGTGGTGTAGTGAATAGGGAATGACTGTAGTGGATAGGGGAATGACGTAGCTTAGTATTCATATAAAAAAAGATGCTGGAATTCCAACATCTCTATAAAATGTAGCAGACGCTACGATTTTGTGGATTGCTGTGTTTGATGAGCTTTGCTGTAAGCGTCGCAGGGTGTGTGACGTCGTGCATTGCATGAGAGCAGTACGAGCGCAAACAGAGCAATCATAAGCAGAACGATGGATTTTTTCATACGTTTTTTGGGTTTGATTTTTTACTATATAGTATTGTTAGCGTAAAAATCAAGCATAACAAAAAAAGAGTCACTGAATGACAGCGACTCCTTATTGTGTTCTGTGCTGAAGAGGCAGGTATGACTATCTCTTCTTCATGTGACGGTAATGTTTCTTTTTGAAATTTTTTGAAACCTTCGATTTTGATTTGGTGGTGGTATAGGTTTTGGGGTGGGCACCCTTTTCCTTGTTGCAACGGATGGTGGTATTTACCTTATCACCAGGATTTTCGTTGCTTGCAAAGATGTTGTTACCCAAAGCCATAAAAATGGCTACGATTGAAATTAAAATGAAAGTTTTCATGCGTATTGGTTTTTTTTGTGTTTAACTCTGTGAACTTTTGTTTTTATTTAACAATTATAATATACATATTTTTTGTAAAAAGTCAAGTATATTTTCGAGATTTTTTATTTGGCTTATGAACTTAGTTTTTTTGGGGTTTTTGATTTTGCTCTGGAACTATCTCTCAAAAATATATCATTGACATTTATATTATTTTAAATATAAAAGCTATGCTAATTTTATCTTCTTGTTTCGTTATGGACCAACAAAGATTCGAGCATCTCCAATCAGTCAAGGAGAAACTTCATGAGTATCATGGAGCGACTAAACTCAAGAATATCCCTGAGGCTTCATCATTTGCTTTATTCCTAAATCTCTCTTCCGATACCACTGTCACGTTGGATCAGACAATCCATGATGTTTTGAAGAGGATAAATGATGTGTTGAACATGGAATCTATCATATCTCAATTTTGAACGTATCAGGAACAGATGAGAAAAAAATCCATTCTTCCTGCCAAGAGATTGGATGAACATATGAGATTGGAATTCTACAAAAACAAGAATATCCATGAATGGATGGAAATACTTTTTTCGCCTAGCCAATACTATTTTACTATCAATCCGTCAAATTTCAAAAAGGGCGATAAAAAGCATAATCGGTGAGTGTTCCAAAAAGCTATAGATACTGTTGTCATCGATCCAGAAAAGGTGGCAGACTCTAGTCTGGAGGCTTTATGAATCTCTTTGGATCAGGATTGCCAGAATCTCAAGGAGATCTTCAAACAGATGCGTCCCTTGAATTATCAGGATGCCGAAGAAAAGAAATCCACGATCAGGATCCATGAATACGATGGTAAGTATATCGTTTTTTCTGCCTACAAGACGGTATTCGATGCTGAGCAGCCGGCCACCAAATGAGAGCAAAGAAAGGAAGATATCATAGGGCATATGAGCGTCTATCCGGATATCTTTTCCATGATCAGGAGAGAAAACTATATCATGCAAGACAACCAGGAGAAACAGGCAACATATCAGAATATCAAAAAAGAGCTTGTGGCATCCATCAAGCGCATCGATCGGAACAAAAAAGCGTATGGTCCTGGCTTGCAGCAAAGCATCGCTAAACTTATAGCAGAGATCGATCAATCTTCATCATCCAAATTGGCTGCTATCAAAACCTATCGTCTGTATAGGCTTACCTGAAGACATAGTGAAAACGATAAGCTTGTGTTGACTGGCATACTGAATGATTTTACCAAAAGGATGGCTCAGCTCATAGGAATTTCTGCCCATACGCAATTGCATTTGGTGGAGCTTGATGATATCTTGGAAGATCAGACTATAGATATCCAATCCTTTCATGCGCAAGTACCTGTAAGCATTCATAAGCCTACAATCAAATGGCAGCAAGATAGCTTCTTTGTGACTTGTGAAAATTATTACAACAATCTCAAAAGATATATGACGTTAAAAGAGCCGTTCTTGACGTTTGCACAACAGATACAATCGGTCTGCGGCAAGACGCTTCTTGATGTCAAACGCAATATCTCTCCGGAGATGTTTGCGAAGATACAGGAAGTTGTACGCTTACAGGAAAAGGTTTTGGCATGATATACCCTTGAACATGAACTCAATTTGGAAGAGAAGACCATAACTGAAGTCGCTGAAGAACTCAAAGATATCCAACCAGGATTTTCTGTCGACATGACAAAACAGCAAAGAGATAACTTCTTCGATGAATTAAAAAATCTGAAGATACTGCAAAGGGAAATCGACGAAATTATCGGTAAGCCGACTACTTAATATAGAATAGATATAAGTTTTCCTTGCTGAGCTTCTTGGCGATATTTTTGATATCCTCAAGTTTCAGGCTTTTGTATTTTTTCAGGATCTCCTCTAACGTATCAATTTTCTTATAGATCAGGTATTGATTCCCGACAAAACTCGCCATCTCATCTGAGGATTCTATTCCCATTTGGATTTGTCCTTCGTTATATCCTATAGCATTATCGAATTCTTCCTGCGTGATGTCGCCATTAGCGACTTTTTCTATTTCTTCATAGATCTTTTCGACTCCGAAATCGAACCTTTTTTTGTCTATTCCCGCTCTGATAAGGAAAGTTCCGGTATCTTCCTGGATCATGTGGCTAGCTTTTATATAGTAGCAGAGTCCTTGTTTTTCTCTGATGTTCTGAAATAATCTGGAAGACATATTTCCTCCGAGGATAGTCGCTAGGACATTTGCTGCATATCTGGTTTCGTCATCTCCTTTGAATCCAGGTGCAGAGATGACCAAATGAGTCTGTTCATTCTTTTGTTCGTAGGATCCAACGTGATTTTCGGGAAATTCGTGGATAAATTCAGGTTTCTGTATCCTTTTCTTTTCGGGAAGATGTATAAATTCGTTTTGTAGTTGGTGTATTAT
>CAZIVH010000045.1:3396-4982 GCA_964542965.1 uncultured Candidatus Peribacteria bacterium
TTTGCGTTATTCATCATGTCTGCGAGGACGTCTATGGCTCTATCTATGAACTCCGGAGCGCATTTGACATAATATCCAGCGTATTCGTCTCCCGTATAGGCATTGGATTCCCCTCCGAATTTATCTAGAGCTTCCGCTACGGATTTTGGGGTAGGGTATTTTTTGCCTCCTTTGAAGAACAGGTGTTCGAGGAAATGACTCAGTCCGTTTTTTTCCCTGGTTTCATAGATACTTCCTGCTTTGCACATGATCTCTATGGTAATGGAATTGATGTCTTCCATGGGTGCGAAAATAACATCTATTCATGCAATGTTCTCTACGGTGTATTTCATATATCCTTGTTATACAATAAAATAATGCACGGTGTTCTGTGTTTTCGTGAGAAAGTATATGTATGTGATTGGCTTTATCAATATTTTCCTTGCACTTTATACTTATTTTTGTGCTACCGATTCGAAATCCCTGTTTTTGAACAGTTCTTGATCTCCTGTCGTTATCGTTCCTATTTTCACTTTTTCTCATTTGTCCGCGTATATCTTCTGGATAGAAATACCTACCGGATCAAAGATAAATTTTTCTTTTATTTCTCCTTGTTTGTTGCCTATCGGTCTACCTTGTATGACTGATGTATTATATGCTTTTATCATTTCTGGAGTCCGTGTGTTGATAATGATTTCTTCCTCTTTTCCATTGATCTTTACGGTTTTTGAGAATCTTCCGAATTCTCATTCTTGATTCTCAGGATCAAAAATCTTTTCCATCCCTTCTTTGTTGAAGCGTATATTTACTTTATATTTCCCTGATTCTTCTGATAGTTTTTCGAATACATACCCTTGTCCGTATTGGACATCTTCGATCGGATATACTGACTCTATATCTATTCATGTTTTTAACTGTGATATCACCTTGTCCGTTTGTTTGAGCAATAGCCCTACGAATTCTTTTAATTCATCTTTGGTCTCTATTCCCTGGAGGTCGGTTCCGATATTGAGCGATGCATACATCATAGGTAGATACTCCGTATTGGCGATTCCTCGATTCTCTACATCTTTTTGGGTGAAGAAATATTCCTCTGTTCCTTCTTGATAGATATCTTTTGTCTTTGGATATGCTCGTGTCTCTGCTACGATTTCTGATTGTTGGATATTGTTTTCTATATTGTTGAGCTCTTGATTTATTTCGTTTTCTGCAGTGATTTCTTCTTCTCTCTTTTGCAATTCTTCCTCCGTGATTTGTTGTGTTTCCTTATTCTCATTTTCTTTCTTGTCGTTTTCATATATTTCGTTCTTTAGATTCTCTAACTCTTCTTTGGTTTGCAATATATCTATCGCTGGCTGAAAATTCATTGATTCGAAATCATTCATACTATTGAATCCTAGCATATAATCTCCAAAGTTTGTACTTACTTTATTTGCAGAATAATCCTTTCTCTCTTCTTTTTTCTCTCTGATGACTAAAGCTTGCCCTAATCCTACCATATACAAGAAATCTGCGTTGGTATATGCTCATGTCCTGTCTTTTGGCCTCTCCAATCATTTGCTTTTCATAAATGTTATGAGGTTGTTGAAGATAGTTCATATGCTGTC
>CAZIVH010000046.1:0-4857 GCA_964542965.1 uncultured Candidatus Peribacteria bacterium
AAGAGGCTTAACAAAGAGTTGAGGGTAGGGGGAGTATTTATTACCCAGTATGACAATAGAAAAATATTAAACAGGGACGTAGTAGCAACTATAGAGACCCACTTTAGAGAGGAGCTATTTAATACCAGGATAAGGGATAACGTAGCCTTAGCTGAAGCTCCTACCCAGGGAGTAGATATATTTAAATACCAGCCTAAAAGCTATGGAGCTGAGGACTACCTCTCTCTCTGTAAGGAGATAATAAAAAGAAACAAAGTAAACAGAGTAATATAAGTAAACAGGATAATATTAATAATTCAAACTATGAGTAAAAAGAGTTTTGGCTTAGACTCCTTACTGGGAGACCAGCCAGAGAAACCCAAGAGAGGGAGACCAGTAACCCAGACCAAAGAGAACAATACAGGAGTAAGGGAGGGCACTAAGGAGGGAGAGCTCAGAGCTACCTTTATAGTAAAAGAGAAACTCCTGGAGAAACTTAAAGCTATAGCCTACTGGGACAGGAAATTAATAAAAGATGTAATAGCCTCAGCCCTGGAGGAGACTATAGACAAGTACGAAAAGAAAAACGGACCAGTAAAAGAAATACCTAATAAATAAAAGCTATGAGTACAACAATAGAGGGTATAAAATTCTTTACCATACCAGAGGTAGCTACAGCTCTACACGTTACACCCCAGACAGTAAGAGCTTATATTAAACAAGGTAAGATAAAGAGCCAGAGGATAGGGAGACCTATACTAATTACAGAGAATAACCTAAAAGAGTTTTTACAAGGGAGTACAGAGCCTATTAAATAGCTCTACTTCCATAAAGATTACATTACAGAAGTAAAAAGATGAATAATAGATTAATTGATTTTAAAGGCTCTTCAGTAGAGAAACCTCTAAGGAAATACTTTGCTCTTTATGGGCTGAGGGAGGAGGATATAGACAGGGCTGTAGAGGACTACTCCAGATACAGGGACAGACAAGTAAAGAGCCTCAGCCTACTCTCCTCTGTAGATTTAAGCAATGTAGATATAACGGCTATTACTAAGGACCTAATAAAAGATACAGAGGAGGTAATAGATGAAATAGCCAGGGGCTACTTTAGATACCTGGACTACAGAAAAGAAATAGTAGAGAAATACCAGGAGGCTAAGAACTGGGGAGAGGTATTTAGTACAGTAGTCTACTCTGATATGGATGACTCCCAGGAGGCTTTTATAGATTATATAGAGGAGACCTACCAGACAAAGGTAAAGGACGCTAAGCACCTCTCAGAGCTTACAGGAATAACCCACTTATATAAATACTGGGATAAGGATAAGGGCTTTATATCAGAGGAGGAGGCTGAGAAATTAGCCAAGAAAACAAAGAAACCATTAAAGAGCTATAGAGCTACTGAGAAGCAGACCAGGGAGGAGGCTCTTAGGGAGCTGGAGGAAACCCTTACTACCTCCAGAAGTAATAAGTATTACAGAGCCTTAGCGGTAAGCATAGAGGAGGGAGCGAAGTATAAGGACCTTTTAGAGATAGACCCTAAAGACTTTGGATTAACAGAGCCCTGGAATGACTGGCTAAGAAAAGACAAGCAGACCTCTATTTTCTGGGCTATAGGAGAGGCTTTTTTATTATATGAGCCAGGAGGCTTAATGTTATTACCCTCCCTCAGGGCTGTAGCCCAGGAGATAGAAGCTCCTTACTCTGTAGTAATGGACTCTTATAAACAAATGAGATTAAAGTAATGGAGACCATAGAACAAAAGGCGAAATTTATAGAGCTGAGGGCTAAGGGCTACTCCTTTGACAGGATAGCCAAAGAGCTGGGGAGGGCTAAGCAGACCCTTATAGACTGGAGCAAAGAACTACAGGAGGAGATAGCCAACGTAAAAGCCCTGGAGCTGGAGGCTCTCTATGAGAAATACTACCTACTCAAGGAGACCAGGCTACAGACCTTTGGAGAGATGCTACAGAAGATAAAAAAGGAGGTAGAGAAAAGAGACCTTAAAGACGTTTCTACAGATAAGCTACTGGACCTACTACTGAAATATAACGCTATGGTAAAGGATGAGGTAGTAGAGCCTATCTTTAAAAGCTCTGAGGAGATAAAGGAGGAGCTGGGAGAGAGGGAAATACTGGAGGGGCTTACTACCAGCCAGACTAACACTACAAGACAGAAACTAAAAGCAGTCTAAAAGATTACCAGATAAACAGGGTAAACATAGTAAACAATGATTACAGAGATTACAGACATACAAGCTAAGGATATTAAGAGGCTACTCCTGAGAGTTTACAGGAGATACCAGAGCGGAGCTATTACTGAAACCCAGGCTCAGAGAGAGACCTACCTACTTAACTCTGTATTAAAGGCTATAGAGCTTACAGATATGGAGACCAGGCTACAGAACTTAGAGGATATAATTAAAAATAGCAGAAATGATTAAAAAAGATATTTCCAAGATACTCTCAGAGGGGACTCCCAGACAGAAGCTACTTATACTAATGGAGGACAGAGCCAGGGAGAGATTTGATTTTAAACACCCAGCACTAAAGGACAGAGAGCCCCTCCTTACAGACAAAGAGAGAAATATTTTAATAGATAGCTTTAAGACCTCCCAGGAGATAAGGCTGTATAATAAATGGAATGAATACGACAGGACAGTAGTAAACTCCCTGACTAACCTACAGGGCTTAAGATTTGAGGTAAAGATGAACTACAGCAACCTGAGAGGCTATATCCTGGTATGGAATACTATAGAAAATACTGAGCTCCTGGTAAACTCTGTATTACACGAAATAAAAGACCCTGGGGAGAGGAGCAAGGTAGCAGACAACGGGACAAAGGGAGTAGATTTATTATTTACTAAAACTACTATAGACCCTGAGGGATACCTGGATATTAAAATAGACTTTGAAAAGGAAACCTACAGGGATGAGAAAGGAAACATAGACTTAAAAGGGAAGCCCAGGAAAACTAAGGAGTTTAGCCTCTGGGAGGTAATGAATAACGTAAAAAAACAGGCTGAGCTCTCAGCTATTACTTTTATAAGCTGGAGTAAGGCTCTCCTGGATTATATGGAGGATAAGGGCTTTAATGTAAAGACCTATAAGGATATGGTAAAAGTTATTTCTGAGGATGTTTACTCTCCTATCATAGGCTGGGAAAAATACATATCAGAGAAAAAAACATTTATAACAGGGATACCCCAGAGAGTAGATAAGCTAAAAAGTGTCTACTCTATTACCCCTATAGTATCAGAGCTGGAGGTAGATGAGAAAATATATAACTATTACAAAAAGAATTTTTTAGCAGATGAGTAAGGGTAAAACAAAGGGACTGGGGAAAATTAAGTTTACCTCTAAGGCTAAACTGATGACCAGGGAGGAGTATGAGGAGACTAAGGAATTTTTTAGTAAAGTAGTCTGGGAAGAGCCCCTACCTGGATTAGAAAAAGAGCCAGAAATAGGCTTTTTACCTGGAATAAAAGGAGAGCCCAAAGAGGGTAAAAAGGGCAAGTTTAAAAGGGCTGGACACCTTACCGACCAGCTACTAAAGTATAAATACCCAGATGACCAAAACCCTCAGCTATCCCTCTTTGATACGCTGAAAGAAACCACAAAAAAAGACATAGACACGACTAAAGACGTAAAGAGGGAGGAGATAGTAGAGGGTATTAAACTCTCTCCCTCAGAGCAGAAAGTAATAGACTGTTTATGTAAGCTCCTCCACGTAAAGAGCCAGACCTTAGAGCCAAAGAAAGACGGCTACTATACTGGTAATTTAGGCTATGAGCTTGTAGAATACGGAGGAGACAAAAATACCCCAGCCCCAAAATTAGCCTTTACCCTGTATGAGCTTACCCTGGAGTATAAGGGAGGAGAGTATGTAGCTGGTAAGGATATAGAGAACGTAAGAAATATTTTAAAGACTCTGAATAACAGACATTTTCTACTTAGCTATACTGAAACCGTATTTAAAAAGGACGGAGGACGGATAGAAACCAAAATAGAGGGCTTTAAAAAACTCATTGAAATATTGAAGCTGAGCCAAAGGGAGTATAGCGGAGAGGACGTAGAGCTGAGCAAGACAGAGGAGACTATAATACTCTTAAACCCTATTTTTCGGAGACAGATAGATAGTAAGTTTATCCTCTACCCTAATGATATAAACAGGAGGACCATAATAGCCTACGGTAGTCACAACCTATCGGATACTGTATTAAGGCTAAGGGAATATTTAGCCAAAGAGCTCAGCCTTAAACACTATGACCCAGAGATAAAACTGGATAAGCTCTACTATATGCTAAATGAGAAATGGATGAAAGAGAGCAGAAAAAAGAAAGTTAAGGAATACCTGGATAAAGCCCTGGATACAGTAAAAGCCCTGGGGCTACTCCTCAGCTATGAGATATTAACAGGAGCTACAGGAGAGCCTAAGGTAATATTTCATATAAATAAGAGCTGGGAGTAATATCTGTTTACTTTGTTTACCTACGTACCTGAGTGCAATTTTAAGCCCTTTTTACGTACCTGAGTGCAATTACTACGTACCTGAGTGCAATGATTACGTACCTGAGTGCAATTAGCCTAAAAGGAAATAACAATAATTCAGTAAGTTACAGCGATTTAAAAAACTGGAAGATTTATAAAGAGTATTTAAGATACTCTAAGAGGAGAAAAACTACGTTTTGGACTACGTTTTTCTCTTTTTTTATTTCTGTAATTCAAAGTTTATAGAAGTAGACCAGAGCTCCCTCATAGTATTTTAATGTTTATCTGTTAATAACTTTTTATTATCTACTGTTATATTATACCTATTTATTAGTATATTTGTGAATAAACATTAAATTTACAGGCTATGGATATAGTAGTAAGAA
>CAZIVH010000047.1:0-4812 GCA_964542965.1 uncultured Candidatus Peribacteria bacterium
TATTCTTTTGCTGATTTATTCATCGCTCGTGTATATGAAACGTATTTTATCTCCTTTTCTTCAAGAGCTTTCTTCTTATCCAGAAGTTCCTGAAGCGAATGCTCTTATCCATCACATCTCTTCTTGTACAAACAAGGATATTTCTCACGTCTTATCGTTGGTACATTCTGCGGAAAGGTTGCTACAAATCATTATATCGTGAGCATATCAGAATAAGGAATTGTTCCAATCGTTGCAAAATACCAATGCTCCTTTGCGGAATACTCCTTCACAAACAGGATTCCCTCAGGAACATGCATACGCTATAGCTCATAACTTTTATCGTTCATATGTAATCGCAGGTTCGTTACCTACACTTTTGCGTTTGTCTCATGCTAGTAAATCGATTGCCGAGGCTTTAGTTGATATTTTTATGGCAGAGGGCAAACTGCCTGACGTGATTGATTTCCATGAACCATCTTTTACCGCAGAACTTTTGGAATGAACTTGACAACCATGATTTGAAGCATTAAAAACTCGTAAAGAACGTCAGCTTGCTTCTGTTCGTCATGGAATCTTTTTGAAAGAGGACACTTCAGTTGCTTCTTTGGATGGGTATACCTATGATGTCAAAAAATCTTTCGTAGAAGTTAATCGCGCGTGATTTGATACGATGGACACCTATACATCCACGCTTATCCCTTCTCCTGAAAACGCTCTTGTTGACCAGATGGATTATGCGGCATATCTTAAGCTCTATACTGAAGCTTGTGATCAGCCTTGGGATGCCATCAAAAAAGCACAGGAATATCTGATCGAACAATTTGATGTCGCTGATGATTTATGGATCAAAAGCGCTGATGGTACCGATGTCCATTTCGATATTTCTTGAATGACATTTGCTAATTCTTGTATTACTGCAAATATTCCATGATCGGAGATTTTTTCCGCTCCTCGCAGAGAATGAGTCCATTGAAGAATTGTTGCTCAGGGAAAATTTTTCTATTGAGATTCAGGTATCATAAAAAATATTGTTCTTGATGATATACATGATGGAAAAATACATTCTTTTTATGCAGAAGAAGGAAATGAATGATTTCAGAATGTTATTGCCGCATTCCCCTGATCTGACTATATCGGAGAAATATGAATAGGGACAAATCCTCATCTCCATTCTCATATGATCAATAAGTTGTTGGTAGAAAAAATCTGAGGAAGTTTTCATGTAGCATTATGAAAAGCGTATACCTATACTCATTATGATGGGAAACCCGTGAAGGTAGATAATGGAAATCGTTCCAAAATACATCGAGATATCACTAGTATGTTGAGATGACAAGATTCGCATATCATGATTGATGGAAAGGTCGTACAACAAAATGGGAAATGGGTAGATCCAAACGTATCTGTTCTCAATGAATGATGGTGAGCGTTGCCGATAGATCAACAGCCTGATCGATGGAAAAAAAATTATCCTCATTGATATCTATAAAAAAAACGCCGGAAAGTATCCGGCGTTTTTTCTGTCTTATGCTAGCGACTATTTTTTCTTAGTGAGTGTCTTAACCTTTTTTACTGGTGCTTTTTTCACTGCTGCCTTTTTTGCAGGAGCTTTTTTTGCTGGCGCTTTAGCGACTGGTTTAGCAACTGCTTTGATAACAGGTTTAACCACTGGCTTAGCTATAGGCTTAGCTATAGCTTTTTTACCGAGATATTTGGAATCGTCGAATGCAAGAATAGGTATGAATACGATTTTTACCAATATCATTCCAAGTCCAAATGCCCAATGCTTTCAGAAATTTTTTGCGATATTGAAATAATTGATGATCATAGCAATTACGAATAGTGGCGGGAAAAGAATTGATAATGCTCGTCGTCCTGACATTCCTCAGAGCTTAAACATCAGCACCCGGTTGTATACTGGTATCAGTATTCCTCGTCCTGGAAGTCCTGCTTTTTTGAAGACTCTCCATCGGGAGATAATCATAAATACCATAATAGCGAGACAGATAACCATCCGCATCATTGCGAGTCATCCGAAAAACATCCCAAATACTCCAGCCATTGAATTCATCATATCCGGAGTGATGTTTCCTGTCATTGCAGCTCATTCGAGCTCAAAAGAAAAATTCATCCAATTTTGTTAAAATAAAATAGACACTTTCAATGTAGACAAATCCTATAATATTTCAAGAGTTCTTGTGCTAAAAATCTATCGAAAAATACCTGTTGATTTTTTTTTCTTGTAATATACACTATATCCGATTTTTTATATTTTCATGCATCTATCATGTTCAAAGAATTTATGACATTCCTTTCTCAATACAATGTGATCGGTGTGGCTGTATGATTGCTTATAGCTACCAAAGTGTGAGCACTAGTGAAATGAATGATAGAAGATCTTGTCACTCCTATGATTCTTAATCCCATTCTCAAAAGGCTCAGAGTGAAACATATCGAAGATCTTTCGTATAAAGGCGTTTTATACGGGAAGGTGATGTCCACATTGATAGATTTTTTGCTTACTGCTTTCTTAGTGTTTCTGTTTGTGAGATACGCACATATCTCTATGGTCGTAAAATAAAATAAGACATACAAGATTTTACAAAAATTTTTTTTCTATTTTTTTCAAACGCTCCGATTTTTAAAAATTCTTATGAAATAAAAAAAAACCTCAGACAAGACGCTGAGGCTTTTGTTGGTTAGATAAGTAGTTTAGAAATTCAGGATAATTTCATTGTCATCCATCTTTTCTACGTAGTGGGAATGTGTCGGTATCACGATGCTGAATTCAAGCATATCACTTTTCTCATTGATGTCGATATCTCTGCTCAAAAATTTTTGCATCGCAATTTTCATTTCCGGCGTAGCTTTGACTTTGAGATAGAAGAATACCCATAGCGTATCTTTGGGATTTGCTTTAGGGTCTGTGTTTAGCTCTCCGTCGAAACTTTCCGGCATGAGTTCTAAAATTTCCGGTTGCACTTTTTCCAATATTCTTCTCTCTTTGAGGAGTAGGATGAACTCTTTGGATACATCCTTGAATGTTCCTTTGAACATCCCTTCTTTTTTGTCGAATGATAGACTGAATTTTTGCATGTTTTTTTTTTGTTTAACGTGAAAAAATTTATAACCATATATATTATAATGTCAAGCTTTGAAATGAGACTATATTTTTTTCATTAAATTCAGAATTTCTTGTTTCGTTTCACCTGATATCGCTGTATTTTTTGTGATTCTTTTGATATATTCCTGGATGATCGGTTGAATGATTTGCTTGATGCTCGCATATTTCTTGTCTTCCTCTTTATCTGCTAACTCTTTGTCCCGTCGAAGCTGAAGCTCTAGAAGCGTTTCGCTTTTCCCTGGGTCGTTCGGAGCTTGTGTGATTGCAGTATCCGGCAATGCCGCAGTGATGGCTACGATCAATTCCATGATCCATGTTCGCTTGTCCATGGTTTCTATGAACTGTTTTATGAAGTCCTGGTGGAAGAGCGCAGCAATAAGCAGTTCTCTGTCTATCTCATATTTTGGTTCTTTCTTTCTTTCGTTTTGTTGGATGGTAAATCTTCCTTCATTTTTTGCATATTGCACATATTGTGCGCGCATGATTTCGTGACCAATGCCTAGTTTATCTCACAGTACTTGGATATAATGTTCTTGCATCGCACTGCTGTTGATATTGAGGATGAGCCCGAAGAGGATATTCAAGATTTTTTGTTTATCGACAGGGGAGGTCAGATCAAATTTCTTTTTTAGATTCTCGAAAATAACGGAAAACCCATCCTGGCTTTTTTTTCGTTGTTCATCGAATTTTGCTTTACCATCTGCCGTATTTGCGAGTTCATCGATATCCTTGAAATTTTCCGGAAGAGTAATGATTTTTGGGAAGAGATTGCTCTGATACGCTAAGGTAAGTGCTCTTAAACTTGCTTCTTGTCCTGCTTCATCGCTATCGAACAACAGAAATAAATTCTCTGTATATCTTTTGATGAGTTTTAGATGCTCTGGAGTGAGCGCTGTCCCGCAGGTTGCGACTCCGAGATGATACCCCAATCTAGCTAATCAGATGACATCCATCTGACCTTCAACGATAAAAAGTGCATCGTGTTCCTTGATCTGTTGTTTCGCTCGGTTGAGCCCGTAGAGGAGTTGTGATTTTTGGAATGCCTTGTGTTCGGCACTATTGAGGTATTTCGGTTTGTCATTGGGATCTACTATTCTTGCACTGAATCCTACGATATTGCCCATCGTATCGTAAATCGGGAACATAATCCTATGTCTGAAAAAAGAATAGATATCTCCTCAGGTCTGAGATCTTTTTGCCAATGATGCGTCGATGAGATCCTGATCGTTGAATCCTTTGCTTTTTAATTCTTGGATGAGTGCGTAATGAGAATCTGGAGCATACCCGATTCCGAATTCTTGTATCGTTTTTTCATCGAGTTTTCTTTGCTCTATGAGATATTTTTTCGCTGATGGACTTTTGTCTAGTTGCTCGAGAAAAAATTTCTGAGCTAATTTATGGATGCGTTTGATCTTCTCTTTTTCGTCTTGTCGATCATCGTGTTTTTTTGGATCTATCTGATATTTTGCGAGATCTATATTCGCTTGTTTCGCTAATTCTTTGGCAGCATCCCGAAAATCTATCCTTTCGATCTCTTGCATGAACGTAATGACGTTTCCGCCTTTTCCGCAGCCGAAGCATTTGAAAATCTGTTTGCTTGGCGAAACCATGAATGATGGAGTCTTTTCGTTGTGAAATGGGCAGCAAGCCGTAAAATTCGCTCCGGCTCTTTTGAGGGGAACGTATCTATTGACCAGGTCGACGAT
>CAZIVH010000048.1:0-4775 GCA_964542965.1 uncultured Candidatus Peribacteria bacterium
AAGATGGATTTTTGTTTGGACAGGGGTTCAACTCCCCTCTACTCCACCATATTAGCACGACAGTGTTGATACAATAGTATCGACTTTAAAGAATAGGAAAATAGGGAGATAATCCCTTTTTTCTTTCTAAAATATCAGTCTATGCATCACATAATGAATGTGATTTTTAGATTTTTATCTTTTTATGCCTAGTAAAAACACGAAAGGTCAATAAAAACACGAAAGGTTAATAAAAACACGAAAGAAAAATATTCATTGGTAATAATAGCCAAATCAATGATAATTATAGAATCACTAACTTAAGTTGACAGAATGTTATAAAATGTTATAATATGTAAGAGTGCGGAAGGTGGCCTAAAAATGGATTATACAAATATAGTTTTAATAATTAGAGCTAGATTAAATATGACTCAGCAAGAATTAGCTGAAATACTAAAAGTTAGTTTTGCTACTGTGAATCGATGGGAAAATGGAAAAAATGTGCCAACAATGAAAATCAAAAGAGTTTTACATAAAATGTTTGATGATAATAAATTGTAAAAACTAATATAGGAACAAGAAAAACTTAACAGGGAGATAATATGGAAAGCAAAAAGTTTCTAACAGAGCAAATAATCACATACATCGGAAATAAAAGATCTTTGTTAGATTTTATTGAAGAGCCTATAAAAATAGTTCTACAAGAATTGAGCAAAAACAAAATAGATACTCTTGATTTATTCTCGGGCTCTGGAATTGTAGCTAGGTATTTGAAGCAGTATTCGAGAGTTCTACACACTAATGATTTAGAAAGTTATTCAAAAACAGTCAATACATGTTATTTGATGAATAGATCAGAAATAAATATCAGTCAGCTTAAAGAATATCACAATATGATTATTAACAGGATAATAGAACAAGGTATGAAACCGGGTTTTATTTCGAGGTTATATAGTCCGAAAGACGACAATAACATTCAAAAAGGAGAAAGAGTTTTTTTCACAAGAAGAAACGCTCTATATATAGACACTGTAAGACAGTTGCTAGAAGAAGTACCAGAGCCCTATAAAACAATGCTTTTGGGACCGCTTATTTATGAAGCATCTAACAAAAATAATACATCAGGTGTTTTTAAAGGGTTTTACAAAAATTCAGAAACTAAATTAGGCCAATTTGGGGGAAATGGGAAAAATGCTCTTAAACGGATATTGGCTGATATTACTTTAGAACTTCCAGTTTTGAGTAAGTTTGAATGTGATGTAAACGTATACCAAGAGGACGCAAATATACTAGTTGAAACGCTTCCCAAAGTAGATCTTGCATATTTGGACCCACCATATAATCAACATCCATATGGCTCTAATTATTTCATGCTTAATTTAATCAATGATTACATAGAGCCCAAATCTATTAGTGAAGTTTCAGGAATACCAAAAAACTGGAATAAGTCTAAGTATAACAGTAAAAAATCGGCTATAGAGTCGATGGAAGATTTATGCAATAAGATTAATGCAAAATATGTTTTAATATCATTCAATTCAGAGGGGTTTATAACAAAAGATAACATGATCGATATCCTTTCAAAACAAGGTGAAGTAAGAGTTTATGAAAAGAAATATAACACATTTAGAGCAAGTAGAAATCTAAAAAATAGAGACATGCACGTTAAGGAATACTTATTTTTATTAAAAAAGGGGTGTTAACATGAGTTTTGGGGATGTATTAAGAAAAAAAATTGGGTTATTAACAAATGCATCAACAAAGAAAATTGGCCATAATGCATTTTGGGAAATACTTAAACGTATTGCTGTTGAAGACATTAATGAAATTTATCCCCAAAAGGTAGATAGTGATATTGCGATACCTATCTATTATGAGATATTAAATGAGAACGAGCATTTGCTCCCCCCATATTTTTGTAAGATTTTACCATCAAACAAACAGGAGAGATATAGAGTCATTAATAGGAATTTATTCTCCAGCAATGCATTTCATACAGATGGTTTAGCAAATCATGACGATATTGAAGCATATAAGGAGATTAACGATGAAAAAAAGGGTGAAAGAATTGTATATAAAGGAGTAAGAAGATGATTATAAATAATAGTAGTGTACAAATTCAATACTCCAACCTTTATGCCTTATCGAAAAATGAGGTATTCTTTCCTATTTTTCAAAGAGGTTTCTCATGGAAACCAATTCAAACCGAAAAAATAATCGAAGATATCTTGAATAATATACAGGATAAAAATAAGCAGTTATACCTCCTTGACTTCATTTGGTTCGAAGAGGATGGCAAGTTTAAATTAGCAGATGGTCAACAAAGATTAATGACATTTTATATAATAATTAAGTGTATAAATGACCTAATAGAAAAAGAGTCATTACCAATCACTAAAATCCAAAACTACAATATATTTTATGAAGAGGACACGAATCAAATTAAATTTTCTAAGTTTGAATCTGGAACTGTAGTAGCACCATTCAAAAAAGTATATCTTCATATATTTGATTTCGTAAAACATAATAAGCATCAAATTCAGGAAATTGTTGATGTTATTACTTCAAATGTGTTTGTTTTTTTAAAAAAAGCTGATAATGTTGATGATGCATTCGAAATATTCAAGCAAATCAATACAGGCGGCAAACCCTTATCTAAAGATGAAATCATTAAGACAATTATTTCCCAGTATTCATCAAAATACTCAATTCCTATAACTTCATCCTTAAAGGATATTAGAAAATTAATCATTAGCTACCACAAATATGTAAATGGTGATAAATCTAACAATTTTGATAGTATTGGAATTATGTCATTTCTTAATAAACAAATAGTTAATAGCAAAAAGAATTTTTCAGTTTTTTCCAACTACTTACAGATAGTTAGCACTATAAACAAACTATCAATATACCATATAGCCAGTTATATTAATCGTGGTCAGATAATTGATATTATTTATATTTTAGGTATAAAAGGTATAGATTTAAACATCCAGCGTGATTATATGACAAGAATTCTTCTACCTTTGTGTCTCATGAGTATTATTATGACGACAAAAAAAGTAAATCCAGGAGGTATTGTTTTAACTCTATATTCAACAATTATTGAAATGATAAAAAATGATAATTCAATTGATGAAATTGAAAACTTCATTCTTACATTTGTTGATGAAAACAAACAAATTTGTAAGACTACACTGGCAGAATTTAATGAAGCAATTGGTGATCCTGAACTTTCTCAGAATATTAAAAAAGCGTTACTTATAATTGATATAGTAAAAAGCAACACATCAGGTAGTCTAAACGTTGATAGCATAAACTTAGAACACATTTATCCGAAATCTCCTGTTACCACATGGGCGACAAATGGGTGGCCAGTAAATAGAGATGAGCAAAATCAAATTATTAATAATATTGGGAATATGATACTTCTAAATCAAGAAATTAATAAAAAAATACAAAACAAATATATTGATGACAAGATTGTTGAGTACAATAGAATAATTCCAAAAGATCGTTTTCTGCAAACCTCAATGAATACGTTCGATTTTATTAAGTTTAAGATTGAAAAAGATATGTATATTAAAAACAGACAATCCCAAATTTCAGATTCAGTAAAAAATGATTTCCACTTTGGAAATGTTCTAATTCAATGATTATTTTTGGTTTAGTATAATCATTTTATTGTCAAAAGAGACTGTGATTAGAATTTTCATACCTAAAATAATAAAAAGCGACTTAGCTCAATCACGAGTTAGGTCGCCAATTTTTTATATGTTTAAATCTTTTGGACTTTTGCCATCTGATGTTATCCAGCATTCATTTCCACTAAGGCTAGCACCTCCAACAAAGGAAGCAGCAAAAGAAGGACTAGAAAAAGGAATGTCATCTAATAAAATCCCATTTTCAGATATTTTATCTTTATATTGAGTTCTAGCTTTTATTACATTAGGTTTAGCACTATTATGAATTTTTACACTGATTTGACTTCCTTTTAGGAGTATAAATCCTTCAGCAGTAACAGTTGCTGTAGCTTTTAGTTTAGGACTTTTAAAGTTGAAAATAGGTGCATTTGATATTTCTTCTATTTTGATTTCCTCTTTTTGAATAACAGGTTCAAATGTTTTGTGACCAAGAACTCCCATGATTATTCTTGCATACTCAACAAACTCTTCCATTTCACTTTCTTTTTCTTCTGTGATATTACCTGGATTTGGTTCATTACCATTTTTAACTACGTATCTTCCAGCTAAATTTGCCATAGAACAGAATTTATTTTCTAGATAACTGATCTCAGTAGGTCCTAATGCATCATTTTGAGTAGTAAATACAATTGCTTCATTCCAATAATCTTTCTCTAGATTACTTTTATGTTCCTGAAGTCTGATTGATAATCCTTCACCATTTTTTCTAATACTGGCTTGTCCTACATAGACAAATTGTTCACCAATATCACTTTCACCTAAAAGAAAATAAATACCAGTTTGTTTTAAGTGTTTTGCTAGAATAGAATTGTCTTTATATGTATCTAACAAATTTCGAGGTATTTTATAAGCTACACCAGTCCAGTTTTGTAAAGTACATTTTATTTTACCAGTAGGTGTACCATCGATTAAATACACATTAATTGATTTGCTTTTTGCCATTTTTATACCTCCTTTTTGATGTATTCCATGATATCTTTAAAATCACAGACTAACACTTCACATATTTTACAAAGTACATCAGTTGTAACATTTTGGCCTTTAGTCATTTTAGCAATTGAAGAAGAACTAACACCCGAGAGCGTAATTAGC
>CAZIVH010000049.1:0-4673 GCA_964542965.1 uncultured Candidatus Peribacteria bacterium
ATACCGGCAACTCATCCCGATAGATCCACGTCGCTCGGCCAGCAACGGTAGACAACGGATTATTAACTTCATGACCAATAGCTTTTGCCATACCAACCATCGTCGCGTTCTTCTCCGCCACAATCAGCGAAGCTTGTGTCACCTTCAGCTTTTCATTCGCGTCCGAAAGATCCATATTCGTTTGCTCAAGCATCCTCGTTCTTTCAACGACCTCATCATAAAGACGGGCATTCTCAAAGGCTATGGATGATTCCTGCCCAAGAGTAAAAAAAACATCGAGATCTTCTTCCGAATAAGGTTCGTCCGATTTCTGATGACCGAGAAAAAGAATGGCCTTCAAATAAACGTCCGTCTTCTCAAGTCTCGCAGCGACCTTTCCCCCAAGACAAGGAATGGCGGCTTCGGCCTTAAGGGAATCCATCAAGCTCACTATTTTTTCGATATCTTCAGCTGATAAAAAGCTCTTCGTTTTGCTCATCTCCTTCAACGTCGCTATTTCAATCGGGCCTTGCTGATGCGCAAAAAAATTGACGATCGGATGGGAAAGATCTATTTTTTTCAACCCTGGATTTTCAATAGCTGGCCTGCTGGCGACAAGCGAAAGCGCGGAACTGCCGTGGGTTGCGAACGCAAAAACGGATGCATTGGCAAGACGGGCTTTCTTTAAGAAGAAAGCCACGATCGTTCTGGCAAGGATCCTAAGACTCGCCACGTGAGCAAGATATTCAGTGGCTTCCCTAAGAAGCACGCGGTAATTCGTTTTCTTTTGAAAAAGATACTTGTCCGTAACATTGACCAGGAATTGATTTAAGGGACCGACAAGTGCCGCTACCGCCATCCCAGCCAGCGCTAGCAACCACCACTTAAGACGTCCCGTTCCGGCAGCATAAAACACGTTCGGAATCAGAAATAGCGGTACCGAAAAACAGCCGAACACAAAGAATGATATCCCCGCAAACACGAGGGTCTTTTTGATAATAACTTCAATATCAAACTCTCGATACTTAATAATGGTATATGCCATCGCGAAAGGAAAAACGATGATTAGCACACTTGCGTAAGGTGGTATCGGCAGATTGAAAATAAGGAGAAAAAGAGATATGCCTCCTGTAAATCCGGCCGCTGTGGATACGACAAAAAAAACCAACCTTTTCTTGTGCATGCCATGCAATCGAAAGAAACTACGAGCCATTTCAAAATGAGATAAACAAAGAGCATAAATCACATAAAGACCGGCATACACCGGATACAATATCCCCCATTCCGGATAATGAGGAATGCCCATTTTTGAATATAGAGATCTCACGACTAGGGGCGTAAAACAGGCAAAAAACATAACGCTTGAGGCAAGGTACCCCACGATCAAAAGTCTTCGATGTAAGGTCTTATGACGATCAAGGAAGATAAGAGCAAAATGGAAAAATGTTACCGGGATAAAAGCACCGACCGCGTGGGAAGACCTACTGAAGAACAACGCCGAATCAAAGCTAACGCCCGGAAGAAGCGTAACAAAATACCCAAGGGCCCAAAACGCCACGGCCGAACAAAAAATCAAAAACCGTTGATAGAGTTCGCCTTTTGGATTTTTTAAAAAAACAATTATTCCAAGGGTCAAATAAGATAATGTTGTTAATCCCGTAACAGCAGCATAAAAAGACACTTTAACCAGTCCTTACAATTTCAAGCAACGAATCCAGCTGCTTCAAGGATTTGAGAATTTGATGAGCTATGATTTCATGTCCTAAATCATTGGGATGAAGTCCGTCATTCGCCACAACCTTTGCTTTTTGAGAATTCAGTGGGGTTCTGATATCAATAAGCAAATTACCACTCCGTTTTGTAAACGCTTCGACAAGACTGTTGTACTTGGCCTGAAGATTCTCAGGATCAGCCATTTGTTTTTTATAGTCGGGGGCAAATTCGTACAATTTCTGAGCGTCTATCGGCTGAAGATTACAAAATAAAGGCATCTGCTGGTTCTGTTTGATTCGTCTTTCCATTTCTTCTAAATTGGCGAGAAAACGATCCTCCGAAATGAACGATTGCCCAGCATCCGTAAGACGACAATCATTATTACCAAAGAGAATTACTACGTGCGACAAATGCTTTTGATCAATGACATCCTGCTGCAGCCGCATCAAACCATCCTGAGTCGTATTCCGGTTAATACCCTTGAGAGAAACAGGAATACTCAAGCTTCTTTTTAGAATCTTGGCACAGCCATTTTCACGAGACAACGCCCCCGTCCCCGCCAAGATACTATCTCCAAAGCATATTACTCCGCTCACCATTACTTTAGCGCCCTTTAAAATTAGCTTTGCGATGATCGAGAAATGCTTGCAACCCCTCTCTCATGTCCTCTGTTTTACAAATCTCTCCAAAAAGCCGAAGTTCCAATTCGAGCCCTTTAGAAAGGCTCATTTCCAAACCATCTCTAATGGCGCGTTGAGCCATGCGAACGCTCAGCGGTCCTTTATCAGCTATTTTTTGAGCAATGTTCAGGGCAGTCGCTACAACTTTTTCCTTTTCCGTCAAAAAGTCCACCAGTCCTATGCGATAAGCTTCCTGCGCATCTATAGTCTCCCCGAGCAAAATAAGACGTCTTGCTTGCGAGGTTCCAACTAGGCGGGGTAATCGCTGAGTACCACCAAATCCTGGCATAAATCCCATGGCAATTTCCGGCTGGCCAAACTTAGCCTTTTCAGATGAAACGCGTATATGGCATGCCAACAAGACCTCAGTTCCACCCCCGATACACAGGGCGTTCACCGCTGCAATTATGGGCTTTTCTGAATTCGCGATGCGGGAACACAGCTGCTGTCCCATTCTTGCGAGATTGATTCCATGTTCGGACGATTTTATTTTTTTAATCTCTTCAATAGCAACTCCTCCGATAAAAGTCCTATCACCTGCTCCCGTGAGGATCAAGACGCACGACGACGAATCATTGATAAAGGATTCGATGTTGCGATCAAGCTCATCGACAACATCAGGCGTCAAATTGTTCATAGGCGGATTGTTGATCTCGAGAACCCAAACTCCGCCACCACATTCAATTTTCTTATTAATCAAGATACCCTCCTCCGCAGCTCTCAATTTCCGGCCTTTAGCTCAATAATGTAATCTACAATCTGCCCAACCTGCCTTTTCGTATTAGCTACGTGTAAATCCGGACTCACACCAAATTCCTCTTCGATACTATTTAAAAGATCTAATGTCTCCACAGAATCGATGGAAAGATCGTTAATAATATCTGTTTCAAAAGAGATGCGAGGGCGTTTACTCACGTCCTTTTCTTGCATCGATCGTAAGAGCTTCCCAAAAATCCCTTTTAGTTTTTCCAAAATTTCTTCTCTGCTTAACGATTCCGCCATAGCATCCCCCTTAAATTTAACGAATCAACTATTTACCAAATACCAAGGCCGTATTATTTGAACCAAATCCAAATGCGTTTGAGATTGCGTTCCTGACCTTCATATGCACTATTTTCTCTTGTGCAACGTTTATGTTGCACAGCTCGTCTAACTCATCGCAATTTATATTTGGCGGAATTATATCGTTTTTAATAGCCAGTATGGCAGAAATCGCCCCTATCGCTCCCGCAGCCCCTATCGTATGTCCAATTTGAGACTTGGTACTACTCACCCATGGTTTTTTTCCAGAATTCGAAAAAACCATATTTATCGCCTTCGACTCGCAGACATCATTAGCTTGGGTTGCCGTACCATGCGCATTTATATAATCGATTTCTCCTGGCCCGACACCGGCATGTTCCAAAGCCTCGTGCATCACGGCTGCCGCATCATCACCGCTAGGATCAGGAGCAGCCATGTGGAATACCCCACAATTACTGCCATATCCCTTTAGCAAAGCGTACACGCGAGCATTCCGAGCCTTTGCTTTTTCATAATTTTCCAACACCAAAATCCCGGCACCCTCTCCCAGTACAAACCCATCCCTTTTTTTATCAAATGGACGCGACGCCCTTGAAGCTCCAAGTAATCCTTTCGCCAAAACACGAAGGGATTGATAAGCCGCGTACGTAAACGGCGAAACAGGACATTCAACGCCGCCAGTAATCGCTATATCGGTTATGCCATTCTCGATTTGTTGAGCAGCCAGAGCGATTGCGTTCCCTCCAGAAGAACATGCAGTCGAAATGGTCAAGTTAGGACCCCGAAATTTGTACTGCATCGCAATAAACGCCGAAACCGCATTGGGAGCTATGCGAGGAACCGAGCTCGAAAGTACTTTTTTGGGCTCTTGAGTTCCAATCAATTGGAATATTTGCTCCTCGTGAAATAGACTTCCACCTAAACCAGATCCGATTATGACGGGAATGTGGTTGTTCTTGGGGTCATAGATGCTTTCCAAGCGCGAATCCTCATACGCCATTTTCGCAGCTGCAACTCCGAATTGCGCAAACCTATCCGTCTTCCTATAAACTTCCGGCAGCATAAAATCAGCCGCATTAAAGTTTTTTACCTCCGCTGCAATTTTAGTAGCATAGTTTTGTGCATCAAACAATGTAATCTCACCAGCTCCCGATTCAGCGGCAATAGTTGCACGCCAAAATTCATCTACGCCTATGCCAATCGGACTCACGATTCCGATTCCCGTCACAGCTACTTGGTTTTTCATAGATAATCCCGGATTACCGTTAATAGCTGACC
>CAZIVH010000050.1:0-4635 GCA_964542965.1 uncultured Candidatus Peribacteria bacterium
AATGAGCAGCATTTTCAACCGTTGCTGATATTAGTGTAGCCCAGTATGAACTCCAATCCGTTCCACCGCCCCTATTTAATAACGGACTAATTCCTATCCCTATACCCGGCATATGTCCTCCTTTTTCATCTTTTTACTATTTTACCCCTAAATCTTACTATTAAACTATCTCCAACCTCTTCGGGAGGAGCTTCTTCCTGTGTCACTGTAACTGTCCATTCTTGTGTTGTCTCCCCGTCAAGAGCGGTAACGGTATAAGGGACTGCACTTGTGAAGTCTCTTGCCACCCCGCTTGCGGGTATCACCGTTGCCCCGTAGCTCAATGTAATGGTCGGGGTTAAATTGGTGATGTCTGCGGTATAATCCACCTCTATACTCACCGTATGGTTGGTGGTGTTAATTGTTGCTGCGCCTGTTTGTTCGGATAAGGTGAAGGTAAGGATGTCGGTTGCGGTTGAATCAACAGCCGGTGGGCTTGAAGTAGAAACTCCGTCCCATCCAGCTATCCTTGCAAGCATCCACCACATAGCTTTCGCAAGCCTCAATGCTCCTGCTTCTGAAATATGATAATCTTCATCTAAAGGCAATAAATTTGTTTCGGTTATTATTGGATATTCATGCCCGTTCCATGTTTGCATATTCATCGAGCCATCTGCATCATAATATAATATATCAGCATAATCAAATAATATCCTGCTTTCATCAAGGGCAACATAATCTCGAATTGACTCATAAGCAAGATATTTCAGATAACCAGTTTCTCCTTCTGAACAAACCCAATCAACCGGTCCGGTGGTAAAAAATACTGTTGTGTTATAGTCATTTGTGGCACAGTAATCTATATATCCCTGGGTTGCATTCAGATAGGCAGTCATGTTCGTTTCTGCAGGGTCCCAACACCAACCGAAACCAAATGCTGCCATTTCTGGTCCTGTGGTGTTATAATAATCCAGACCTGCTTTTGTTCGATTTATAGCTGTTGTGCTTCCGTACCAGTCTTCTTCTCCATAATAATATTGCCAACCGGAATCATAATCAACATCTCCCCATGTAGCCCGGCTAACACGAAGATTTGAAGCAGTATAAGGCTCTGGAGTGGCGCCAAACGTACCTTCCAGAACACTAACTGCATATTTTGAGTCAAGATTTTCTAATAACTGCATACCAACTCTTAACCCTAAAGAATGAGATTCTCCTGCGTATGATAACCACATTTTCTTAACTTCATCAATATAGAATTGAGGGATCTCGTCATACTTATCAACAACCGTGTGGTCAGCGATAATTGGCATATATTCTGAATAACCCAAATCAGGCGAAGTACCATAATAAGGCAATCCAACATCTGTACCTCCATCTATAAGATCAGAGCCATGGGCAAGTTTTAAAAACGTAATATCCGGCAGAGAACCGTCTTTTTTTCTTGCTGCATGTATTTGTGAGCTGTCAATGCTTACAAAATCATCATTCGAAACAGTATATAAAGGATTATATATCCATCCTGGCCAGGCACTATTAGGATCAGGGATCCAGTTGTTATGGCTTGCATTATAAATTGGCGGATTGCAGATGAAGACCTGGTAAAGATATGTACCATATTCATAATGCGTACTGTTAATGGCTATATTGTTTTTATATGTAGGAGAATTAGGTACTCGAGTATTCGCATTGCCTTCATCCCAAAAACCAACTGCATTATGGTATGAGGTATTATTAATAATAAGACCATTATTGTTAATATAATTTACTCCATCTACCTGCAAATTATTTGCAAATCCGGATCCATGACAATATGCCGCCAGGCAATTGACATATCTGACAAGTATTGTATCGGTAAGGTATTCAAAACGTGAATAGGCGGGATTTCTTCCAGTACATTTAAATCCATTACCCTCAATATCCATGCTGGCATATTTTTCAGATGACATCGCCCAGCAATTCTTAAATATCCGATGCCCCTCACCACTTATATCAAATCCATCATCCGAATAATTCCATGCCCTGCAGCCTTCAAGCATATATACGCATCCCTGGTAGGTATGACATTTCCAACCATCTGCTGCATTTCCCGGATTTACACTAAGAGAATCACGAAGGTCGAATGCATCGCAATTAATCCATCTTGTAGTATCATATTCAAATAATGCTCCGGGACCATCCCATGTATTCCAATGTCCACTATGGTACCAGAAACCTCTCCCGCTTATATTCTGGGCAGTACAATTTTCAAATGTAAAATTAGCACAGGCAACTGCACTAAATGCCTCTGGCATGTATTCGCCTGAAAATCGCTGATAAAGATTTCTTACCGTTAATCCCTTTAAGTGAATATGTTGAACTCCATTAAATGAGATAGCTGCAAAATCTGTTGCATATTGTGGAATCACACCCGAACAGTCAAGTATTGGTTTATTTTCCAAATCCCAATCAGGCTGATATGCAAATACACAAATTGGATTTTCTGCCGTTCCTGAATTTGGACCACTTATTCCCGCCCCCAATCCTGATAAATAGTAAACCCCGCCCCTTATAAATAATGTGTCTCCTGCAAGTGTTTCAGTGAATCCTTTCTGCCATGTAGCAAACGGAGTAGATAGAGATGTTCCATTATTTGAATCGTTCCCGTTTGTAGCTACATAATAAGTAGTTGCAAAAGCATTAATTGGCAGTAGTAGCAATAATAAAATTTTTATTATCCTATTCATCATTGCAGAGTTATTGATATATTATCCATAACATACGTGCCAGCATCAGAGATACATTCTATTCTTATTCCATCCCAAAATTCTTCCCAATCTGAAGGCGAAGTGAAATTGAAGGTATTGTGACCATTTGCGGCTACTTCGTACGACGGGAAGTAAGTTCCACCACCGTCTACTGACTTAAAGTAAAAAGCAAATCCAGCACCCGTCATATCAAATTCAAGTTTATAGCCAGTGCTGTTAGTCATACCAGCATTCATATTAGCTCTTGTTTGTACTAATATAGATCCGTTTCCTGTAAATGTTGCACTACCTCCTGAAATTGTTACATTTGTTAAACCCCATCCAGTAGAACTATCAAACGTTCCATTACTTAGTAGATTTGGGGCTGCTTGATTTGATATTGTTATAATCTCTTCCCCATATACCGCAGAACTGTCATTGGCTGTAGCTCTTACTGTGACAGTACCATTTGTTAGTGCAGTCAGCAACCCTCCCGCACTTATGTTAGCAGTTCCAGTTCCATTAGTTCTTGACCAAGTTGCAGAGGTATCGGCAGCATTTGTGGGTAGCGTTTTCTTGAGCATCTGTAACGTACCACCGTTAGTTGAAATAGTAGTTGCACCGCCAGTACCCCACACATCAATGCTTTGCACCAAAACAGTAGCCGGGGGTGGCGCAGTGTAATTACTATACCTCAATATCTGCCCCTCAACCGAGAAGAGCAGAAGTAGTCCTGATATAAGTAAGAGTAGTTTCTTCATTGTTCGATTATTACAAATTTACCCAGATGTGTGTCAAGTTTTCCGTTGCTTATAGCCCTACGCCTCCCCCATTCAAACGCACCGATATCAGAATCTGTTCCGTATAGGTAATTACCGGCGTGGTCTGTGGTTATCCCAACGTTGGTGGCCGCGTCTATAGCTGGCGATGTTGATTGAAGGTGAAAGTCGGTGAGAGACTTAAACAAGGGGTCGGATGTTAGTGCCGTCTGTATCGTGTCGTTTGTCACCGTACAGTCAACAAACCTGTTGTTATTGGTTGCGTTATAAGTCAGATTTGTCCAAATCTGTGCGGTATTTACCGTCTGATCCTCCCACTTCAGCGGAGTGTAAACGTTGTATGAGATATTATTCACTACCACAACGTTTGTCCACGTAGCACCCGCTCCTGACGCATTGGCATACATATTTATCCCATAGGTTTGCACAGGAACAGATGCACGGTGCATGACGTTATTTGCAAAACGAAAATCATTAACCGTAGGATAGGTCCATCCGCTTGATGGAACGCAGTTAAACTCCATTGTTGTGCCGGTCATCGTTGCGCTCACTCGCCCTATCTCGGTAAAAATATTATAATCCACATATAGGCCATCCATGCCCTGCACGAGAGAGTTTTGTCGGAGCGATAGCACAAGCCCCTTGCTGAAGTTTTTGACATAATTACGCCTGAAGTACACCCCTCCCGTACATCCGCTCTCAAATATTAGTCCCGATTCCTCCGTATTAGTAGGCTTGCTTCCGAGGTTAACAACATTATCATGTACGTCCAAAGCGTAGCCATAACCACCAGTATCATCCCATCCATACCCGGAGAAATCTATACCTCCGGTACAGGTATTGCCGTAAACACTATTTCCGCCCTTCCCCGTCCATAATTCTATACAGAAGGCATAAGAGGTTTGCCCCGACACATCTCTAAATCCCACACGTATTTTATTGTCATATATTGCAGCCCCCTTGATAAACCCGCTATCGTTTATACACCGTATCCCCCATCCATGCCCAACGGCGTTATTAATATCATTATCATATACCTCCGGCTCCTCCTGTCCGGTTATTTCAATTCCACCGCCATAAACTAGCCATGTTGTACCGTCAAGAGTATCATAGCCGCAGTCGGTGACTGTGTTTGAATAAAACTTATTACC
>CAZIVH010000051.1:0-4273 GCA_964542965.1 uncultured Candidatus Peribacteria bacterium
ACGTACACCGCAGTCGCAAATTCCTTCGGTTCGCTATAAACTGATAAATCTCAAACGACAACCACAAAAAAAGTAAAAAACTTAAATCACTTCGAAAAATCTCGTTCAAAAGAACATTGCTTTATTTAGATAAAACTATTAGAATACTATAGTCAAATTTCATATTTATAAGATGGTATTTAGTAGTTCCTAAAAAAGTTTTTGCATTGATATTAATTGAAAAATTATTTTTAACAATAATCATATTTCATAGGAGATCTGCATGACAAAAACATTAATAACTAGAATTTCAAACCTTAAACAATATGACGAACGAAACAAATCAATTCTTTGGAAAGATGACAGTATTAAAAATCAAAAGCGTTGGACTCGAGAAGGCGTTTACGGTAAAATTGATATAGGCGATAATATTATATTGATAATAGAAAAAAGTCAAAAAGAAGCAGTTTTTATTGGTAAAATTTCAAATATAAATAAAGATAAAAAACAAATAGAATGCAATAATATAGAAGAATTTAATTGCACTAATGACCAATTTTTGTCTCTCCATAATATATATCCGGAGCATATTCGGCAGGTAAAAGCCAATTTCCCTCCATTTATACATCCTGATTCAATAAATGTAGAACAAATCAAACAAGATATTAAAAATAAGCAATTTGTTAAATTTTATATTATAAAAAAATCAGAATACAATAATCATATTAAAAATTTTCATAATAATGATAGAATTATTTTTATAAACGATAATGAAAAAATAGATGAGGCTAAAATTTACATTCAAGATAAAAGCATTAACGAATTAGAGGACATTCATAATATTAGTGTCAAAGGGTTACAGTTAAAGCAAATATTAGAAATTAATCAAAAAACAAATAAGCCTAATAACATCAAACGTATAAAAGAAGTTATACAACATATAACTAACGAAGGATATTATGAATTCAAAACATTTTTCTCTTATCATGATGCTTTAATAAATGAAAGAACATACGGTAATTCCAACACATATACTATACGTGATACAAATACTAATAATATAAAAGAAACCAAACATTTAATTTCAAATGATTCACAGTCATTAAATCAAATATTGTATGGACCTCCCGGTACAGGTAAAACCTATAATACTATAATCAAAGCCATGGAGATTATTAATAAAACAAAATATGAAAATGTTTCCGAGCAAGAATATTATAAACTCAAAGAAGAATTTGAGAAATTAAGAGAAAAAGGACAAATAGCATTTATAACTTTTCATCAGTCATATTCTTATGAAGAATTTGTTGAAGGAATAAAACCGTCCATTAATGATAATGATGAAAATGTTGATGTAAAGTATGGTTATAATGTTGGAATTTTTAAAGAAATTGCGAATAATGCATTATTTGAATGTTTAAATATCACAAAAGAACAAAAACAACAAGATATTGAATTTGATAATATTTTAGAACAGTTTAAAATTAAATATCCTAATGGAACAGATTTAAATACTATCGAAAAATCAAATTTCAAAATAGTTGACTATATTCAAAATTCAATAAGGATACAGCCAAAATCTGGTTCAAATATATATTCAATATCATTTATGCCATTAAAGGAAATGTACGAAAAAGATAAGATTGAAAATATTAAAACTCCCAGTGAACTAGGCAAGAAAATGAAAGGGAGATTTTCAGGATTAACCTCCTATTATTTTAGTGTATTAAAGGAAATAAGAAAATTTGATGGCATTAAAATTACAGAAAACGATTATACTACGAATAACAATGTAAAAATAGAAGAGTATTATAGCGGTAAATTAGAATTAAAAAAAGAAGGAACTTTGCCACATGTTTTAATTATAGATGAAATAAATAGAGGCAATATATCAAAAATATTTGGCGAATTAATAACATTAATAGAACATGACAAGAGAATAGGGAATACACATCAATTAAAAACAATTTTGCCTTATACAAAAAATATTTTTGGAGTTCCTAATAATTTATATATTATAGGGACAATGAACACTTCCGACAGATCAATAGCATCTGTTGATATAGCATTGAGAAGAAGATTCAAATTCATTGAAATTCCACCTAAAAAAGAATTAGTAACGGCAATAAATATTAAAGGAACAAATTTCCAAGATATTTTTGAAGCATTAAATGAAAAAATAACAATTTTATTAGATTGTGATCATCAAATAGGGCATAGTTATTTTATGAGAGACAGAGTAGGAGATAATATTCAAGTTTTAAAAGATATTTGGTTTGATGAAATATTGCCATTGTTAAATGAATACTTTTACAATGATTGGGAAAAACTTCAAGTATTGTTGGGAAAAGCCAGCGATAAGAATTCTTTTATAATTAAAAAAGATTGCAGCAAAAAATATAAAAATAGCTTTAAAGATATTATGGATGAAGATGAAATGTGTTGCTATAATTTTGTTGTAAAAGAACAAATGGAAGATGACAGTTTTAAAATAGCATTATCAAATATTATTGAAAAAACAGAAAAAGAACAGTGATTCAATGAAGATTATTACTTTATTTGAATATCAAGAATATAATGATTTAAGAAATGATGTAAAAAATAAACTACAATCGTTTATTGAAAAAGATGAAAGATTAAAGGATGTTTTTGTCTTTACAAGCAAAGGGATTAAGGCTAATCAATATGTTGGTGTGCTAAAATATAAAAACCTTCAATTTGAAGTTTTACCAAAATTATTAAATAAAGATGATATTGATATAGCAGAAAAAGAAATAGTTTTAAAAAATCTTTTATATATGCTGTCTTTGACTAAAAAACTTGATATAAAAGAAACAGATATCGCAAAAATTTCTGAACACAGCAATCCATTTTTAGAAATACTGATAAGTATTTATGCAAATTCTTTATTTGAAAAATTAAAAAAATATGTGCCAAAAAACTATGTTATAAAAGAAAATAATTTAAATTTTTTGAAAGGCAAAATACTTTTTCATGAACATATAATTAAAAATTCTACAAATAAAACTAAATTTTACTGTCAATATGATGAATTTTCTGAGAATAATTTATTAAATCAATTGTTTTACTATGTTTCACACCTTTTATGTTTGCTGACATCCGTAAATGATAGTAAGAAAAAATTAAAATTTATTTTAAATTTTTTTCATGATATCCATTTAAAAACAATTAAATATTCAGAAATTAAAAATCTTAAATTGACTAAACAACAAGAATTGTTTGCGAAACCTTTTAATTTAGCAAAAATGTTTTTAGCAGATGCTTCGATTGATATGAATCAAAACAAGGTTGATTCTTTTGCTTTATTGTGGGATATGAATAAATTGTTTGAGGAATTTATTTTTGAATTTATAAAAAAATATAAACATGAAATTAATCAAAGATTATCTAATATAACGGCTCAGAAACATAATAGATTGTTAAAACATATTGAAAGTCAAGAAAGCGTAGGGAATACTTATGTTGACATATTCTTGGAATATGAAAATGTAGATAAAGCCATAATATTAGACACAAAGTATAAAAATCACAATGGTAGCATAAAACATTTTAATAATACCGATATATTTCAAGTTTTAGCGTATGAAAGTCTGCATAACACAAACAAAGCAATTTTATTATATATCACAACGGAAGAATCAAATAAAAAAATACATTTCTATAAGTTTAATGATATAGAAGATAAATATGTTATTACTGCAACAATATATTTAGGCAGTAAAAATTTTCAAACAGACCTATCAAAACAATTAAACAAAATATTAACAGAAGTTTTAAAACAAGAGAACTTTTCGGAATAAAATAATAAACAGTGAGTGGTTTTTTGAACTTAACAAATTGTTAAGGGTTTGATTATTAAAACTTAATAGTTGTTTATTACAATGTACCTGTAGTTGAGTATATTCTATAGGAGTTGTGATGAGTAATTTTATTGTTTATTCGGTTGTCGGGTTGAGTGGTGTGGTGTTTTTGCTTATGATTGTTTTGCTTTTTCGTGCAGTTATACTATGTGCAAATGAGAAATCTTCTTCGTCCGGTCTTCAGATGAAAAACTATTCCAAAGTAAGTTTTTTAAATGCTTTGGCAAGAATGTAACATAATCTTTTCAAAATCCCCAATAAACAACTTGACGAAATGTAGAAAATAATCTACACTTCGTTTAGGAGAAAAAATATGAAAAAAGCAAAAATAACAAATTTTGATGACAGCGTCATAGCAGATTTTAAAAAAAATCCTAAGGCTCTTTCAAGTTTTAAAGATTTTGTTGTCAAAC
>CAZIVH010000052.1:0-3895 GCA_964542965.1 uncultured Candidatus Peribacteria bacterium
GCGTTTTTTTTGAAGTTGGAAACAATATCGCCAGATTGTACGGTCGTATAATCCTCCTCGACTAATTGGATCTCTATTTCCCTATTTTCTATGATATAATTCAGGCTCTTCATGAATGCCGTGATCTTCTCTTGGATGTCTTTCTGCTTCGCTGGCCGTCCGAGCATGATTTTCCCGATATTATGCTTTTCTATCAGACCAGCGACATTGAAGTACATCATCTTGTCGTTGAGGATGTAGCCGATAGGAAAAACAACCTCACTATCAGGAAGGGCGTAGGCAAGACCTATATATTTTGATCCCCGATCGATGCCGAGAATGGCTTTCTGTTTGCGATGTGCGTTCTGCATAAACAAATTGAATGAAAAATTAAAAATTAATAATGAATAATGTATGATTTGCATCTATATGAACTATTGTATTTTACTATAGTCAGTAAAAAACAAATTCCAACAGTATTCACTTTTCACTATTCACTTTTCACTATTCACTATCAACTAATTCATAGTCGGTTCAATCATATATTGCGGTTCTACCTGCATGGTCATCGGCAAGCGCAATTCCATAAGATTAATTTCATAGCTATCTCAACGATAATTGAGATATACCGTATTGTGTCTCATGGAAAAAGAGATCATACGTTCATCGTTTTCCCAATAGCGTTCATGGACATAATCGAGAAAAAGATCATCAGTATAATCGATTTCTTCAATCTTTATCTGTTCATATGTTTTTTCTGCGAAATCATATCTCCAGACATTGTGTTTTTGCCCGATGTAAATAATTCCATATCTTGGCAATCGCCCTTGTTGATATGCATACGCATATACATCTATTTTGGTGATTGACGCTAATGGAATGAAAGTGCCGGTGTCGTGTTGAAGTACCTCGTTCATCATATTGAGGGTCAATGTCCCTACTCTGAGATTGGTAAATCCACCAGGTCCATTGAGCAAAAAAACCATTTCTACTGGATGATTCTGGGTATATTCCAAAAGTGCTGGTCATAAAGTATGCTCTATACCGTTGCGTTCGAGGAAGTTTTCTTCTTGATCATCAAGCAATTGCGTACAATCACTGGATATGTTGATAAAAAGCATATATGCAGATCAAAAATAAAGGTTTTGATGATTTGGACACATCTTATATATAATTTTGGTGAATTTGCAAGGTAAGTGGGCAAAAAATACCCGGTTTATTTGGTATTTGGATCTTTTGGGGGTATACTTTACTATATATAGAATCACCATTTACCATTTAGTATCACAGAGCAATGAGCCGATTGAGATCACATATACTCAAGAAAATACTCGGAGCACTTGTCATCGTAGGATGTTCAGGGATTTTTTTCAATGGCTATGTGGGCGTAGGAGAAACGGTGCATGCACAGGGTTGAACCGTCACGGATTGAACCAACGCAACCGCAACCTCTACGACAGCGACCGCTAGCAGCACTGCAGCATCGACAGAGCAAACAAGAACGCTTCGGGAGATGCTCAATATCATCCTCAAGCTTATCTATGTCCTCTTGTGGCCGCTTTTGGTAGTTGCAGGGATATCATTGGACAATACGCTAGTCTACGCATCCATATTCCATCTCGACGCACCGCTCCGAAAATTTTGGAATATGATGAAGAACTTTGCCAACTTCACGTTATGATTTATGGTGCTTTTTGCTATCATCAGGAATTTTTTTATGGGGAAAGGCAGTGAAAAATGACCTATGGATACCATCAAAAAGACGCTAATCGCAGGAGTGCTTATCCAAGCAAGCCGATTTCTCCTTGCGGCACTTGTGGACGTCTCTACGATAGCTACCTACGCTGTAGGAGGGCTTCCGCTCAGCGTAATCAAAAATACGGATATAGGAAAACAAAAAATACTCAAGGTCAATAGTCTCATAGATCTGGATAAATTTTCCGCCTTCACCAAGGGCGAAGGATTTGATGTACGATATACCGCAAAGTACAAAGACAAAGAACTGAAAATCTCCTCATGTAGAGTAGAAAAATCACGAGTGATAGGAAGAGAGATGATGGAACCGGAATATATCAACGTCGATAAATTTGATGGTGACTATGCAGGATATGAAATCTGTGCATTGTTCGGCAAACAGCTCGTGATGCGAGAAGAGCCTAAATTTATGGAACAAATAGCAACCAATATATCTTCTGCTGGACTAAATGCTGATGATTATGATAATTCACCAGGAGACTATAAGAAATTTATGAATGCGCTTATCGGTACATCCTGATGGAACGAACAATATGCCAATTGGATGAGTCCTCTTATCGTCAACCTCGAAACCTGATGAATGAGCGGCATAGCCCTGGGAACAAAGCTCTTTACCGGAAACGATCTCATCTGAACCACCATATCAAATCTTATCAATAAATCCAAATGATTCGTAGGCCCTTTGGTCACCATGTATGCTTCGTTACTGAACTTTGCAGAGCTTTCTGACACAAGCGTCACGAATGCCTGAGAGACTTCATGAATTTTCATCATCAAGACAGGCATCGCCATAGCGCTCTTTTTCCCATTGCTCGCCTTAGCGGTCGTACTCATAGCGAGAATAGGGATTCTCTGGTTGTATATCGCAGCGTCGCCATTCCTAATCCTCAAACAGGTATTTGGTGATATCATGCCTAAACTCTGAGAAAAACTAGACGAGCATCTCAAACTGAGCAATGTCATTTCACTGATTTTCGCACCGGTCGTGACGGTCGCAGCACTCAGCATATCGCTCATCTTCATGACAGCATTGATCAACGGATTCAAATCAGGCGACAGCCAGCAGATGTCTTCGGACCTTGCACAAAACCTTACGATGGAACAAGTGCCAAACAAAAAAAACACATTCGAAGTCTGATGAGCGGTAGAATTGACCTTTACGCAATTTGATCGATGAGGCACGCTTGACCGATTTTCCCGATTGGTAGTAAATTTCTTTGCTATAGGACTTTTGCGAACGATTTTGTTTGCAGCCATCAAAGCAAACGCGCTCGGAAAAAGCATCGGTTGAACCATCCAAGGCTTCGGACAAAACGTCTTCCAGACATTACCGGTGATACCATATGGCGGATGAGGAGAACGCGTCGGTCTCGGTGCTGCTTATGAAGTATTAAAGAACCGTCCACAAGAACTTGAATACAAACGAACGAATAGAGAACTTGATAAAGCAAAGAAATTCTTTGACCAGAATGAAGAGAATGAAAAGAAAACATTGAACGACACACAAATAGAATGAATAGTACAGAACATCAAGAATGCCGGTGGAAACGCAACCACAGCACAAACAAACATCCAAAGATATCTCGACGAGCAGAAGATTACTACGCCGCTCAATGAGGTAGCAAGCGCCAATGCATCGCTCTTCTATCAAGAGATCAATACCGCTAATTACGACACAGATAGATCAACTATGCTCAAAGCTATCCCTACAGAATTTAGGCAACAATATAACACTCTAGCAAAAACAGATCTAGAGACCAACGTCATCAAGGATAATATCAAAGAGAACACTCCTGAAGCAGATATACCAGCGCTACTAACCAACAACAAAAAATATCTAGACAATTATTTCAACAGCGCGGCAGCGAACGAAACAAGCGTTACCTTCAAATTATCAGACAAAAAGCAAGTAACCATCACCTACGATCCTAGTAGCGCTACTACTCCATACACAGGAGTCATATCAGACATCCCGACAGCCACCAACACAAACACACCAGCACCCACACCCAACAACACCAATAATAACCAATAATTAGCTTTTATATTATATCTTATCTTATAGCTTTATGCGCCTAAAAAGGATTATCAGCATATTCCGTCATCCTACGTCGATAAAGATCATCAGTTTGCTCGTGATTGTCTGATTTTTCTTTATTCT
>CAZIVH010000053.1:0-3820 GCA_964542965.1 uncultured Candidatus Peribacteria bacterium
CAACTTACGCTGTTCCCAAGAAAAGCAAAAGAGCCAAGGTGTCCCTCGGCTCTTTTGAAACTTACGCTGTAGGTCGTTATTCAGGATTATTGATGTCATAACCACCGTTTATGATGAATTTGCGCAATAACTTGTCGACTTTAATCATTATCATCGGCTTTGGCAATCTGGAACCAGTGGTTGCTTCAAAGAATTCCTTGGCTTTTTCATATATGACAGTTTCCTTCAAAGCATCCAGACGACCGAATTCATTGATATTGGTTTCATCCATCTTAACAGACATCATTTTGCGAAGCATTGCTTCATTTAAGCCAAGAGCAACAGCAAGCTTGTGAATCTGATCATTTTTTGCTCGTTCCATATATTCGTTGATATAGAAGCGAAGTGTCTTTCCCGGCTCAATGACTATATCCCCAGTGTCAATGTCATGCAAGATGATATTTGCAAATTTCTGTTCTTCTTGCGTGAGTGTGGCGAATGTTTTATGTAATTCTTTGTTTGCATTTTCAACATCGGCTGGGTTACCGCTTGTAAGTGCCTTTCGATATTTTTCAAATCTGGAATTCATATAGTCAGCATCGATATCATCCGTGTCTATTGTTGTGATGTATCCGGTCAAATCATATGGGACATCACTTCCTGTGGCCGTGCTACCGGATGACATCAATTCTTTATAACGCAGAACCAGTACTTTATAAGTTCTTTCATCCAAAGCCAAAGTAACAGTTTTGACCTCTCCGGTTTCTTCGTTTACGAAGTAAAACTCCGTTGTCGACCACAGGAATCCTTGGACTTTCGCTGCGCCTAAGTAATCATTAAATTCACGGAACAGTTTTGCGAATTTCTTTTTTTCAGACATGTCATCAGGGAGTCTTTCAAAATTCTCTATCCCGGCAAGGCTGAATAGATTACTTATTTCTGTGAACTTGGCGTTCATACCTTCAATGTTTTTATCAAGTTTAATGGCAAACATTCCGAGTGGTTTATCGCCGGAATAAAGCTTAACAGCTTCATTGATATTTCGCTCCATTGAGAAAGGTGCACGGTAATACTTGATAGTTCCAAACGGTTTCTCATCCTGCCCGAACAATCTATTGGTTCGAGAAAATGCTTGTATAATGTTTTCATAGCACAGTAATTTGTCAAGGTACAGAACATTCAACCATTTGGAGTCATATCCGGTCAACATCTGATCGACAACAATCAACAAATCGATTTGTTCATCCGGAGCAAATTCAATTCTTTCATACGGACGCTTGTGAGCAAGCCGTGCTTGAATATCTTTCTTCATTTTCCCATAGGTAGGGATCGTAAAGGTTTGATGGTAGCGAGCATTGTAGTCCAGAATGATCTCTTTCAGCGCATCCTCTTTGGCGATGCCTTTACCATCGTTATCAATGCTTGGATCAAACAGAGCTGCCACTTTCAGATTAGGTGCCATGACCTTGAATCGCTTGTAATACTCAACCGCTTCCGGAATACTTGATGTGGCAAAGAGACCGTGAAACTTATGGTTATGACTGATGGATATCCAGTTATCTATAATGTCCTGAACCACCATCTTTTGATGTTCTTCAGTGCGGTATTGTCCGCTCGTCAACAGGTAATCTTCAATTCCACTTGTATAAGAACCGTCCGGATTGGTGACACCCGCCATCGGAACATCTTTCATATAGTGGTAGTATATTTTCTGCTTCGCAGGATTGCCGAACACATCGCTCACAGAGGTTGCTTTCGCCTTCTCCAATGCGACCGCTTCCCGTGTATCTTTTTCTTTGAAAGTCAGTACCTTACTCGGATCGAAGCCAAGAACATTCTTGTCCCTGATACCGTCGGCAATGCTGTATCGGTGCAACTCATCGCCGAATACATCGGCTGTGGTGCATCCTTTCTTCATGTTTTCGACTTGAATCGGTGTGCCGGTGAATCCGAAGAACAATGCGCGGGGGAATGTCTTTTTCACAGCGAGCATCATATCTCCGAAAGTATCACGGTGACACTCATCAACGATAAAAACAACACGCTTAGCGGAAATGATATCAAGATCAGCTTGCTTCAAGCCGCTTTCTGCATCTGCCTGTATATTGCTCATTTTCTGTATGGAAGTTACGATCAGCGTATTTGCCGTGTCGTTACTTTTCAACTTAGCAACGAGTACAGCCGTATCTTCCGTTTCTTGAATAGAATCGGTTTCATCGGCAAAGCCACGGTATTCTCTCGCACTCTGTGTACCAAGTTCGATTCGGTCTATCAGAAAAACGACTTTATCGGCATCCTTCGAGTTGGCAATCAACTGAGCCGACTTAAAAGAAGTCATCGTTTTGCCTGATCCGGTCGTGTGCCAGATATACCCGCCCAATTGACTTCCGCTTTCCCATTTATGCTTGGCAACGGTATCTGAGATTTTGTTTGCGGCATAATATTGATAGGAACGCATAACTTTCAGAACCCCATCAGTGTCATCGGCAACAGTATAGAAGCCGATCAACTGATGAGCCATCGGGATAGACAGGAACGAAGAAGCAAGCCGTTTCCATTCATTCACAGGCTCGTTGTTGAAGTCAGCCCAATGAAAATAGAAATCCGGGTTAAACTTTCCTTCGGGTCCGGGGTTCGAGAAATAAACCGCTTCTTCCGGATTCATTGCTACAAACACTTGAACCAAGGCAAACAGTCCGGAGAAGACTCCTTCATGCGAATATTTCTCAATCTGAGTCCAAGCCTGTGAAACAGGAATGCCACGTTTCTTCAATTCCACATGGATGAGTGGCATACCGTTGATCAGAAGGATAAAATCTCCGCGTCTATCTGGGAAGATACTATCTTTTGCAGCAAATTTCGGTTGTCGTGCAATCTGATAGCGACTTTGGCCGGCAGCGATTTCCTGACGGTCATATATTTTGAGAGAAACTTCTTTGCCGAAATGCTCTTTATCATCCGGATTTTCGCGTTTGATTGAGACACTGCGACCATTGATGAAACCGTTTAGCCTGAGAGGTGTCTGCAATTCCTTGATCTGATCAATGATCTGTTGCATTTCACCGTCTGTCAGCGGATAATCGTTCAAGCGGTCGATGCTTCGGTTATTCTCAAAAAGAATGTTTGCCCAGTTTTGCAGAAGGTCTTTTTCGGTTTTGTATTCTAAAACCTCCTTCTCCCATCCGCAAGACTCTGTCAGCATTAGAATCAACGCATCTTCAAAGTCGGATTCTTTGTTAAACGGCATAAAAGTCACCTTTACCTTTCCGCTTGAGAAACTATCCACCTGGTAGGCAGAATAATCATTTCAAAGCACAATTTAAATTGAATATTTGAGCTAATTTGCTTACGCTGATGAAGGGTGATAAGGTGGTCGAGAGAATCTAAAAATTCTCCGATTTTCTGTTGTTCTGGCACTGATGGCACAAGAGTTTCTTCGTTCAAAAAATCATTAGCGACCAAATTCGTCATCATTGTAGATGCTTTGGTGCATCGGATAAGTATGCTTCCCATAAGGCGTTCATTGTTTATCGCATACTTCCAATAAAGCAAGTCGTAATCTAATTTCGGACGAAAAACATCGAAAACGTGAGAAACAATGCCGTTCCCGATAGTATTTTCAACAAATCGACCGTGTGCAAAGTTCTTACTTTTGTTTCCCTCAAACGCAATATCACCGAGATGGAACACATTGTATGTTCTCAAATACTCTCTGTCAGTTATATAAGAATCTACTTTGAAATACATATTCGCAACAGATATTATCTGCTCCTCAGAATATGTCATATCATTCTTTTCGCTTACTCGGTCATACATATCTGAGAACTTACGCTGTTCCCAA
>CAZIVH010000054.1:0-3719 GCA_964542965.1 uncultured Candidatus Peribacteria bacterium
TAACGTTTCCTGCTCGGAGGACGTCCCGACCTCCAATAAATTTTTTATGGAGGGATGTACTCTAGCAGGTGTTATGCAACCGAGCATTCATTGCGAGGGCACGTATAGTTTTTTATCTACTTCAAAAGTAGTCTTTTCTTCGTTGTTTGCAAGATTTTGGAAAGGATTTTGGTTTGTTGGTTAAAAATCGCTCAAAGAGCGAAAGGGGGGCGAAAACTTGATTGTCTCTTTTTACTAAGTTAGAAACTTATATTTACATTTGTACATAAGTTTATATAGTTGTGAACTATGTTTTTGGTGGATTTTGATTATTTTTTTCTTGATTTTAGCACCTAAATCGTTATACTGCTATTAGTTGTGAGTAATCACAATGAAAGGAGTTGGAGTTTTAGTTTCTCCAACCCTTACAAGCAAGTATATTCAAATAATACGGAACATGAATATAATCAACCTGGGTACAGATTGCAAGACAAATTGTTTGTGAGAAGAGAAAACAGAACTCCAACTTAAATACATTTCTTTTTATCTTATATTTCGACTATATGCGTTTTGAATTCTATCAAGATGTTAAGAAGGAATGGAGATGGAGATCTTTTGCAGCAAATAATACACAGATTGGAAAATCTAGTGAGTGATATATTAATCTCGCTGACTGTGTAAAAAATGCAAAGCAGAATTGATTCAATCCATTGATACATGGATCAAATCTACGCTAATCTAGTGTAGTATGATAAGAAAGGAATTAATACTTGTCTTGATTGATTCCTTTTTTTAGTTTTTTTGAAATATAAATAAATGCTCGTGCATAATTAGCAAAAAGTTGGCTTCTTGTGATTTTTTTACTCGAAATCATGTTGCTTTACAGTTATGTTGAACTTTTACAATATCTTCTTTGAGCTGAAATCCTGCTTTTAGAAATCTTTCCATGACTTTGAAAGCCATTGGCTGATAGAGCTTATTTCTCCTTGTGTCACCCATTAGGATTGCACAAAATTTTCATGGTTTCAGTACTCTAAAATATTCTTTGGCGATAATTTCCATTTCATCGCAAAATTTATCAATATCATGTAAATTTGAGAGATCTTTTTCTATTTTTTTATCAGAATAATTGATTATATCGGCGTAAGGTGGGTGAGTGAGGATAAAATCAATACTTTCGTTTTTCAGAAATTTCAAAACTCTTGTATCATTTAGTTTTAGCTCTATTTTAGCTTTGCTTTTATGCTCAAAGTCCAATGCTTTCTTCGTAATTTCGAGTGCGTCTGGATTGATATCATAAGCCAAAAGATGTCTGTTTAGTAATTTACATTCGACTGCTGTTGTTCATCATCCAATCATTGGATCGAGTAATAAATCTCACTCTTTGGAATATCTCAAAATAAGGTTTCTGACTACGTCAGGAGACCAATTTCAACGGTATTTGCTATTGTGAGTTGCCCAATTTCAGCGACGAGAAAAAGATCGGACTGTTGATGTCTCTAATTCAAAATTTTCAGGATTCATATTTTTTTTAATCATCTTTTAATAACTCATTTATCTCGTAAAGTGCTATGTTTTCTGTTAATATATCTTTTGTTAAATATTTTATATTGTACTTTTTACATCCTTTTAAAAGTAATTCTTTGTCAATTAATCTTCAAATCGTAGTGTGCTTGTATTGACCATTTTTGTGTCTAGTATGAGTTGATTTTAATCTAAAGGAATTATCAATTTCTTTTGGATCTTTAAAATTATTTCTTATTTCAAAAAATCGTTTTTGTAGTTTTTTTAATGGAAATATATATCAAATTTTGCTGTTTTTTGAATAATAAACTCGTATTTCTGCTTTTGATATTAAAAAACATCATGGCGAAGATGTTTGTTCGTTGCTTATAATTTCAAAGAAAAAATTAGTTGTTATTTTATCCAGATAATCGTCAAATTTAATTTCTATACTTATTTGGTGTTCTCACTGAAATATTACTATATCTATATCATCGTGGAAATATTTTTTATTTTCGTGTACATCAGCAATACTAAATCCTGACCTTTCAAAAAAATTTATGATTGATTTAAAATCTTTATCTTCTTGTCTTTTTCTTTCTTCAAAAGTGCTTGAACTCGTCTGATTGTGTGTCATTATTTTGGCATTGGTAATCAAAGATAATCAAGTGGTAGTTCTCCAAAGAAATATTTACATCACATTGCTTGTATGTAATTCAATGTGTCTTTATATTCAGGTTTCATAAACCAATCACTTAATACATAGCAATATTCTACATTAAGTTTCAGTGGCTTCAAAAGTCTTTGATATTGCTTCTTTTTGAAATCACATGTCTGTAATTTTTCATCAACTGAACCTGCAACTTCTTGATACTTGATTTCTATGATGTAGAGTGTTCACTTTGCAATTACATATATTGCATTATCTGGTAATAATTTTTTTGAAATGAATGCTTTGTATTCTACTCATTTTGGTTCAAGAAGATTCTTGTATAATCAATGTTTCTGATATATTTCAGCGACTTTCTTATCGTTAAAATAGACGTAAATATCGTTTTCTACTCTGTATCCTTCAATTTTACGTAAAGCATCTTCAAGTGAAACTCTTTTCTCGAAACTTAGTCCTGTAATGGTTTTTCCTCAACCAATTCCTCATTTTTTCATTTGTAAAAAGATTAGTAATTTAAAATAACTGTTTCTTCCACATTTCATCTTTTTGATGCATCGGAATTTATAGCTCTTTTAGCCAAAACAGTCTCTTTCCTAAATCCAGCGCCCATATACATATCGTTGATGAATGGAGTATTATGGTTTGATAACATTACAAAACAACCTTTTTTATCCAATGCTTTATATGTTTCAAAAAGCCTGATTTGCTCTTCTTTCCCAAATCCTCACTTATTGTAACTTGTAAAATTTGCTGTGCCAGTTAGTGTGTCGTATGGAGGATCTAAATAAATGAAGTCTCATTTTTCAGCATATTTCAGTATGGCTTCAAAATCTTCATTTTTTACTATCGTATTTTTTAACGCATCTTGAACAGCAAAAAGTGTTTCTTCATCGCAAATCATTGGATTACTATAACTTCACATAGGAACATTGTAAAATCCACTTCAATTTACTCTGTAAAGTCAGTTAAACCCTGTTCTATTGAGATAAATAAATCTTGCTGCTCTTTGAATATCGGATCTTTTCTGAAAGTCTTCTTGTCTGTCCCAAGCTCTTATTTCCATAAAAAAATCTTTATCGTATTTATACGTTTTTAATTCCTTTATGAGTCATTGAACATTATTTTTTATTGTGTTGTAAGTAATTATCATTTCTTCATTGATATCAAAAAGATGTGCAGGAAATGTTGTTCCAAATTTATTTCTCAAATCAAAAAACATAGCTCATCATCACACAAATGGTTCGAAATATTTGTTGAAGAACTTAGGATAAAATTTTTCTAATTGTGACAAAAGTTGCCTTTTCCCTCAAACTCGTTTAATGAATGGCTTGTAAGTCGTTGTTCTCGTCTTTTGAATCGTTGTCATCTGCGTTTTTTATGGATAAATTTATAGAGATCTTATCAAAATATCTATCGTTTTCCATAGTAAATTTTAATTTTTAGTTGACGGTTGTTTGTTATTATTTTTCGCCCCCCTTTTATTTTTTGAAAATCCTTTCCAAAATCCGTTGTTTGGAGTCCAGTCGTGAAGAAGTAGATAAGATAAAAAACTATATGTTGCATAACG
>CAZIVH010000055.1:0-3516 GCA_964542965.1 uncultured Candidatus Peribacteria bacterium
TTTTTTCCTATCTTTGTCAGTTTTTTTCTTTTTTAGGAAAAATAGAAACGAGGCATGATTTTTTTATCTCTTTATCGTATATGGAACTTCTGCAGGTCCTCAATAAAAAAATCCCGCAAAAAAAGAAGGTGTTCGCTCGTTTCAAAAAAAAATGAGATAATGATCTTTCAAGGTTTCTCTTGCAGATGATAAAAAATATAAAAAAAGAGAGCAGTGACGTCAGAGTATTGAATGCGTTTTTCATCGAGCTATACGATATGATCTATCAGTATCTGATCTTTGATGAGGTTAAGGTAATGAAAAAAATTATTAGGCTATTGGAAGAGTTGGCCTTGCCGATAAAATATGTCGGTGAAGAAAAACGGAAAGAGAATTTCAAAAAAATCAAAAAGATCAAATTGTAATGTTTTTTAGATGTTTTTATTGTATCATGCAATCCATCAAACAGATTCTGGAGGAAAAAAAGATAAAATGGGAAAGTAATGGATGAAGGACCAAAAAACAAACATGGAAGAAAATTTTTGTAAAAATAAAGCATATAGCCACCTAATGCGAGTATCTGCGAGAGGAATGATATATTCAAAAAAATCTTAACTTGTTCGAGAGATTAAAAAGATATAAAGAGAAATATGGAATAGACTATTCTGTGACCCCATTAGTCCCTGAGGAAGCATTTGATCAGCTGTATAGAAAGGGTATGAGGGATAAATATACATTGGATTGTGTATTTTTGAATCAGATCATACTAAATAATGACTGAGATGTCCATCTGTGTCCTTTTATTAGGATTAAACTTGGGAATATAAAGGAAGATAGCCTTGAAAAAATCTATGATAATGATAGATACAAGAAGATGATTGATGTGATACATGAAAAAAATCTGCTTCCCGTCTGTGAAAGATGCTGCTGAATCAGAGTTGTATAAAAATATTTATTATATTATTTCTCTATAATGGATGGTATATGATATATAGAAAAAAACAAGTCTGCGTATGATAGATGGGCATCTACATATGATTCTGGGAATAATCCTCATCTGATCATGGAACATGAATGTGTCCTAGATGCTATCGATGCAAAAATATGAGATAGGATATTGGACGCATGATGCTGAACGTGAAAATATGCTATAGAGTTTCATAAGAAATGAGCACATGTGATCGGATGTGATTTATCGCCAAAAATGATAGAAAAAGCCAAAAAAAAGGACGAAAGCATCCTGTATGATGTTGTCGATCTTTCCAAGAAGCTTCCTTATGGCGACAACTCTTTTGATAAGATAAATTGTTCTCAGGTGCTTAAGCATATAAGGGATCTAAAAGATACATTTGAGGAATTTTATAGGGTACTCAAAAAATGAGGCGTATTGGTGTTTTCTGTAAGTCATCCAGAAAGACCAAAGGAACCGTATGCATTGAAGAAATCCTTGGAATTTAACTTACCATCAGAATCAGATATATTCCACCATAGGTTTTTTGATTATCTCTCTTGGATAGATGGCTGTGGTTTTCAGATTGTAGATATAAAGCAAATAGTACTTAATGAAAAGGTTGAACATCTCATAGATGAGAATGATTACCGTGCTATGAAATGAAGGCCGGAAATTGCTATATTTATATTAAAAAAATAATGGAGGATTTTAAGGGAAAAGATGGTCTTCGTCAAAAGTTCGAGGCTCTGATAGAGAAAAAGCTCTTGTTTTTGGAGAATCAATATCCTGATATCCATTGAATTTTTCTTTATGGCTCCCTAGCAAGATGAAACGAGAGCGAAAATAGTGATATTGATATGTTTACGGTCCTGGATCGTGAATGTGTATATCATGATTTTCTTATGGATAATGATGATGGGACCCAAGTGACTATAGAAGTTTTGGATAAAAAAAGCTTTTATGATAATGTATGTGATAATAGATTGGCTCAGGCAAGGATATTAAAGGATAATAGCGGATGATCCTTATCTACATATCAGGACGAGGTGAAAAATGGCTTTTTTGAGGAAGAGAATATTGAGAAAAGGGTTGATCAAAGAAAACGCAAGATGCAGTCACTATTATCAGAATATCCTGATCTTGATGATATATCCAAAGTATTGAGTGTATTAACCTTTGTCAAGGAATATTCTTTGCTGGTTATGGATAGAGAAAAGAAAATACCATCAAAAAAGGTTGAATATCAAGAAGTGCTTTCTTTTCTTGATGATGAAATAGAGAAGAAGCAACGGAATGAATTAGTTACGCTATGATTTGATGACTATGAGGTATATAAGAAATTTAAAACGGTATCGTCGATCATATTGGGGATATGAAAAAAAATACTATGAAACTTATTAAATAAGAATACGCCATTTACGTCAAGGATTGATGATGGATATAGAGATGAATTTATTAGGTCGGCAAACGAGAATAAAACACTGATGCCTATAATAACATGGATTGAAATTATATTGACGAAGTACAGTGTGTTTCACATAAAGGGCCACGGTTTGGGCGCTAATGATTTTACTTTGAATAGCTCATCAATAAAGAATTTAGCGAAGGATGATACAATCAGTACGGATATGAATAGATTAAAAAGTCTCATAAAAGGTATAGATAAGGAATCTATGCAGAGATTCTTTTGATATATGCAAAATTTACTTGCTAAGGTGTAATGATGACCATCATAGATATAACATTACCTATAGCTAAAGGCGCCTTGTTTATTGGACAGAAGTTGCCTAGCATTGCATATAGGAAGGAAATGAAATTGGGCGACGCTTGTAATATGAGCTATATAGATGGATTGGATAGCCATATGTGAACTCATATAGATTTTCCTTTCCATATGATAAAAAATGGAAAGAGAAGCGAAGCATATGCTATAGAGAAATATTGCGGAATCTGTTTCGTAGCTGATATTTCAGACGGGAGCGATTTGCTTACTATATTGAAAAAAAATGACCTAAAAAATAAGATATTACTGATAAAAACCCAAAAAAAACGCAGGATTCTTGATAGAGACTATTATGCTCTTTCTGTAAAGGATGTGCGTTTTATTGTACAGCGCTGAATTAAGAGCATATGAATAGATACATTGAGCATAGATGGGTATGGAAAAAAGGATTTTTATAATCACAAAGCGTTTTTAAAAAAGGATATTCTGATATATGAAGGTCTTGACCTAAAAAATGTTGATATGGGCGATTATTTTTTTGTTTGAGTGCCTATTAAGATAGCTTGATTAGAGGCTACACCAAGTAGATGTATGCTTTTCACTCTCTAATATGCTAAAACATACCTTAACTCTTTCTTGCATTCTTTGGTTGATTCCCTATTATCAACTACTGTTTTATCAGTACGAGAATGATGAATATACGTAACTTTTGTATTATCGCACATATAGATCACGGAAAATCCACACTAGCCGATAGAATGCTAGAAATCACGTGAGCTATCAGAAAATTGGATCATGCTCAGGTGCTCGACCGTATGGAATTGGAACAGGAAAGAGGAATCACTATCAAGCTGACGCCTGC
>CAZIVH010000056.1:0-3500 GCA_964542965.1 uncultured Candidatus Peribacteria bacterium
AGAAGGAAATCGAAATTATCTGCGGGTACCTTCAGGTTGTGTCGGACAACCTAAAAAACTTTTTGAAAAGAAAAGTTTAAATCCGACGACCATCCCATTACAAATTTCACTCGGGGTATTTTTGTTACCCCAAAAGGAGTATTTATGTGTGGTATTGTCGGATTTATTAGCTCTGTCAAACACGACAGTAATTTAGTTTTTAATGGTCTCAAAAATCTTGAATATCGGGGTTACGATAGTTGGGGAATTGTCGCCGATACTAATGAAAAATTAGTTGATCAAAAATTTTTAGGTAAAATTATTTCTTTCCCTGACCAAATTCCTGAGAGTTTTATTTCTCTTGGTCATACTCGTTGGGCTACTCATGGCGGTATTAGTTTAGACAATTGTCATCCTCATTTCGATTGTCATCGTCAAATTGCTTTGGTTCACAACGGTATTGTTGAAAATTATCAATCACTCAAAAAAGACCTCAAAAATCACCGATTTTATGGCCAAACCGATACTGAAATCATTACTCATTTAATCGAAAAATATCACCAAAACAATAATCTTCTCCAATCAGTTAGACTAACTTTCAATCAGCTCCATGGCTTAAACGCCATTGCTGTTATGGAGCATCAAAATAATGAAGTTATTGTTGCCAAAAATGGTTCTCCTTTGGTTATTGGTCTCGGTAAAAATGCCAATTTTATTGCCTCCGATATCAACGCCATTTCCAATTTAACTAATCAATTCATTTTTCTTGAAGATAATTGGTTAGCCCAAATTACTCCAGAAAGTGTTTCTATCTTTGACGCCACCACTTTCAAATCAATAAATTATAAAATTCAAAAAATTACTTCATCTCAAAAAGACACTCAACTCAATGGTTTTCCTAACTATTTGGCCAAAGAAATTCATCAACAACCTCAGATTATCAAAAATATTAATGACCAAAATTTAAACGAGCCGATTAATAAAATTTTAAAATTAGCCAAAGAGGCTGACCAAATATTTTTTACTGGTTGCGGTTCCTCTTATCACGCCGCTTATTTTAATTCTCTTATCGTTAGTCAAAAAATTAGCCAACCTGTCTACTCCTTTCCGTCTTCCGAATTTTCTCCATATGATAATTTTTTAACCAACAAAAGTTTATTGGTAGTTTTTTCTCAATCTGGCGAAACTATCGATGCTATCAATTTAGTTAGTTTTGCCAAAAGTAGGGGAGTTACTATCGCCTCTATTATCAATAGTCCCTATTCCACTCTTCATCGTTTGGCCGATATTTGTCAAATTTTACCATGTGGTCCGGAAAAGTGTGTTCTCTCTACCAAAACTTTCACCGCCCAAATTGCTTTGTTTTTAAAATCAATTGGTCAAAACTTAACCGATTCAGTAAATGATATCCAACAAATTTTAAAACCAAAATATTTAACTAAAATAAATTTGTTGGCCAAAAAAATTGCCTCACATCAACATGTTTTTATTATTGCTCGGGGGTTATTACTTCCTATCGCTCATGAAACTGCTCTCAAAATTAAAGAAGTATCTTATATTCACGCCGAAAGTTTTTCCGGCGGGGAACTGAAACATGGCCCCATTGCTCTCATCGAACCTGGCACCCCCTGTCTTATTATCGCCCCCAATGACAATCATTATGACGATATTATTTCCAGTGCTACCGAAATCAAAGCCCGAGGTGGTTGGGTTATTGGTATTTCTTCCAAAAACAATTCTGTTTTTGATGATTATTTACCAGTTGCCGATTGTAGTATAAACACCACTCTCTCTATCACTGTCATTGCTCAAGTTTTGGCTGGTGAACTTTGCCAAATCAAAGGTTACGATCCTGACAAACCCCGCAATTTAGCCAAAAGTGTCACCGTCAAATAATTTATGTTAATATAAATTTATGATCAAAGAAAAAGAAACTAAAACCGAAAACTCTAAATGTTGTCAAGATGTTTTTAAACATGGTAAACATCATCACTCTCATTGTAATTGTGGCCAAAGTTCCGCTCTTTATGGCTTAGGCGTCATTGGTGCTTTATTTTATTTTCTCCAAAATGCTGCCACTTTTACTGCCGTTATAGTTGGCATTTTCAAAGCCGTTTTTTGGCCCGCCTTTGTTATTTTTCGCGTTTTAACCGATCTTCATATCTAAAAATATGTCCGAAAAAACCATGGAGATTCCTCAGATCTCCATTAATCTGCCAGCGCAAAATAAATCTCTTTTACCGTCAGTTGTTGAAACAGAAACCGATAATCTTCATATTGCTGGCAAAGTTACCATGAAAAATCCCGTTACTGGATTAGAGGAAACCAATATTTTTGTTTCACCCACCACTCCTACATTTGAGCCAAAAAAACTCAATGAATTTATGCATAGTTTAGATTTTTCTGGTTTTTTAGTTGAATATCAAGACAATGAAGTCACCCCTCTCGAATCTATGTATTTAGGTAAAATCCGTTTTTCTGTTAAGCACGGTATCGAAGATCCAATTATTCCTACTGGCGAAAAACCTATAATTAAAAATTTTGTAGTTACAGTTTATCCTGATGACTCTACAGCCAATTTAGTTTGTAGATTTTTCAAAAAAGAAATCGAAGTTCTCGATCCAAAAGTTAAATTAGATCTAACTAATGGTCTTGATAAACTTACTCCGGAACAACTCAAAAAAATCAAAAGAATGTATCAACCAAAACAACCTTAGTTTTCGATGTATAATCACTTAAGTTAATATTCAATCAATTATGTTTCCATTAATCGGAATTTTAGTTTTTCTTCTTATTATTTCTGTCCGTCAGATTAATCAATATGAAAAAGGTATTAAATTCACTTTTGGTAAATTTACTTCCGTTATGGAACCAGGTTGGCGATTAGTTTTTCCTATTTTTCAAAGTTATCATAAAGTCGATATCCGGGTCAAAGCAGTCGATGTTCCTGATCAAAACGCCATTACTCGTGACAATGTTTCTGTCAAAGTTAATGCCGTTATTTACTACAAAGTTAGTGACGCTCCCAAAGCCATCATCGAAGTCGAAGATTTTCGTTATGCTATTTCTCAATATGCTCAAACCACCATGCGTAATATCGTTGGCGAAGTTACTCTTGATGAATTGCTTTCTAGTCGAGACAAAATTGCCGAAAGAATCAGAGAAATTGTCGATAAAGAAACTGATGCTTGGGGTCTAAAAGTCAACAACGTCGAGTTAAAAGACGTTAGTTTACCGGCTGAAATGGAACGCACTATCGGTAAGCAGGCCGAAGCCGAACGCGAAAAACGGGCTGTCATCATCAACTCCGAAGGAGAATTAGCTGCTTCTCAAAATATTGCCAAAGCCGCCAAAGAACTTAGTGCCACCCCTGGTGCTTTACATCTCAGAACTCTTCAATCTATTAATGATATGTCTTCCGATCAATCAAACACCGTCGTTTATATGGTGCCAATCGAAGTCCTCAAAGCCTTCGAAGGTTTTACCAAAAACCCTATCCCGGTAATCAAGAAAAAATAATT
>CAZIVH010000057.1:0-3379 GCA_964542965.1 uncultured Candidatus Peribacteria bacterium
TTGTAAAACATGAATGCCACGAGCATGGCCATCACGATACAGATAACAGTAGCGGCTATATAGGTCTGATTGAAGAATAAGACGACAGCCAGGACAAACAGAATCATCGTCATCAATCCTCCCGCCAATCCGTCGAGTCCATCGGTGATATTGATGGCGTTGACAATCGCTATGGTGATGAAGAAGGTGATGAAGGGATAGAATAGCCCTATAGATATCTTGCCGGCAATAGGTCGGAGATTGATGTAGTCTATTCATAGTCTGCTATAAAACCATCGGCTGATAAATGCAGAAAAGACAAACATACCGATGAGCTTGGCTTTGGCACTAAGTCCTTTCACGGCACCGTGTCCTTTGATGTTCAAGAAGTCATCAACCAAACCTATCAATCACATACTAAAGAAACCGAAGAGCAGGACATAGGTTTCTTGTCTATTGAAGAGTGCGTTGTTGATTCGTCAGATATCTCTAAGGATATAAGACAGTCAGATCATGAGTCCCATGACCAACAAAAAAATACCGCCTCACATGGTAGGGGTTCCTTGTTTGTGTTCGTGGAGCTGAGTGAATATCTTGGACTTTTCACCCGTGACCGCTGCTTCGCGGATGGTTTTTCCGATCTTAAATTTTCTGAGGATATGGATGTATATCGGATAGAGTATCCAAGAGATGAAAAATGCAATCAGCGCAAACATGATGATGTTGTTGAGTTTGACTAACATACGTATTCGCAGAATCTAAAAAACATTCATTTCGGTCAAAAGTGTAGGCAAAAGTGGGGGTCATTTCAAGCATAAATATCAACAAAACTATTGTCAAATTAGTTTTTGACAAATGAATAATGATAATTATGTATTGAAAAAAACAAAGATGTTTGTAAAATTGGGGACGATATTTTAGTCTATGAGATAGGATGCAACACGAAGCCCTTCTTTATTCTCTCGATCACACAATCACCAAACAGCAGCTCCAAGATCAGGAGCCTATTTCTTACGATCACCAAAGATACGCCAAGATGCAGGAACGAGTAGACGATGAACAGATACACGCAATATTCGCCTCAGAATATCAGAGATTTTCCCGTATCAAACCGCAACCCTACATCATCTATTATCTTGGCGATATTACATTGCTCGACAAACATATCTTGGGTATCGTGGGTCCCAGGAAGATGTCGGAGTATGGAAAAAAAGTCGTAGAGACGTTGTTCAGCTATGCAGAAGAGTATGATATGGTTACGATTTCGGGGATGGCTGAAGGGGTGGATCAGCTCTGCCATCAGCTTTCCTGTCAGCAACATATCCCTACGATTGCAGTTCTTGGCTGAGGTTTGGGCTTCTATTACAAAAGACCCGAACGGACTATTATCCAAGAAATAGTAGCTGCATGAGGGCTCGTACTCTCCGAATTCAGGCTTTTGGAGCAGCCTGCATTGTATACGTTCCCTCAGAGGAATCGCATCATCGCGGGATTGTCCGACTGTCTTTTTCTCCCCGAAGCCGGCAAAAAATCTTGATCGCTGATCACGGTAGATTTCGCGCTTACCATGAAAACGCCTGTCTATGCGACACCGAGTTCCATCTTCTCTCCGACGAGCCAAGGTATTTTGCATCTTATGGAAACAGGGCAGGTGAAGCCCGTAGTCGATCTCAAATATTTTCTCCATCAACATTTTTCTTCAAGAGATATTCTTTCCAGACCATTGACTTCGATAGATTTGACCGACGAAGAACGTCTGTTTATCGAGGGATTATCTCACGATCAAGGAACTTCATTGGAAACGCTTGCAATTACCACCGGCAAGAATCCTGAAGATATGGTGCAGCTCCTGACAATGCTCGAGATCAAAGGCATCGTAGCACAAGAGAGGCCGGGAGAGTATGTACTGATGTAAAAAATATTGTCCTCCTTTTTAAAGGAGGAGTACCACGAAGTGGGGGAGGATTTACGGACCAAACAACTCCATAAATCCCTCATCCGCAAAATGCGGATACCTCTCCCTTTACAAAGGGAGACAAAAAACATTTAATTTGCTTATTATTAGCCATGATAGTGTATTATCATCCAAGGAACAAAAAATTTGCCAGAGAAAACAGAAATCAATATTTTATGACAGAGGCAGAATGAAAAATGTGGAACTTGGTGTTAAGAAAAGATATGACGTGATATAGGTTTCTCAGACAAAAACAGATGGGGAATTATATATTGGACTTTTATTGTGATAGGTTAAAGCTATGAATAGAAATAGATGACAGCAGTCATGATGCCAAATGAGAGTATGATGAAAAAAGAACCAACTATCTTAAAAAATTTTGAATATCTCTTGTAAGATATACAAACGCACAGATAAAATATTCCTTGGATGCTGTGATCGTTGATTTGTATGATAAAATTGAGAAAATTAAATAAAAAAAAAGCCACCCTCACACGGGTAGCTTCGATTGATGGTTGATAATTTGTTTGCTTTATGCACGGTGTGCTCCGTCCCAATCAGGATTAACTAGATGGGCCAGATACAGAGAGTAGCCCATGTCCTCTTTCATAAGATGGGCAGTGTTTTTCGTGTCGTCTCTCATGAGGTGAGTCAAGAGTGATGATACATTTTCTTCAATAGATCCGAGTTCAGGCATTTTAGGAAGAATGATTTTTCCGATGACTATGTCAATCATATTTTTCTTCACATCTTCCATGCTCGGTAACCCTTTTGCATCATACTTTTCCATCTTGCGGTCAATGATGTTTTCTTCGAGCTGTTCCACTGTAGGAACAGTAGCAGGGGCATAGTCAGGGTTTTCGAACCCATCATAGCGAAAAGCTATGCACGGTTCATTGTCGGTTGTCTGTCCAAAAGCATTATTGCTGCCCAGGATCAACGTTAACACGATCATGAAGAGAGCGTAAATAGCTCCCATTACCAAGTTTACTTTTTTGGTACTCATAGTTGTTATTTTTTTTTTGTTGTTTTTTTCTTTGTTGTACACTATATACATATTTATAGATAAATGTCAAGAGAAAATTAGAGAAAATAAAAATAGCTATATTTTGCACCCGGGTGCGATTTGCTGTTGAAATTCACGCCATATTTCGTATTCCTATACGGTGAAAAGACATTGGTTTTACTATTTTTCGCTATTCGATGTTTTCCAAGAAAAATAAAAGATGATTCACCCTGATCGAAATGTTGATCGTTATCGTCATCATCGGTATCCTCGCCGCAGCACTTATCCCTAGACTTTCCAGTGCAAGAGGCAGAGCAACAGATGTAGCTCGTAAAGCTGATCTTGCTCAGGTAGCAGCAGCATTGGTAGCATATCAGATTGATCATGGTTCATTCCCAGAATGTAACAATCCAGCACAAGGATGTACGTTAGATGATATT
>CAZIVH010000058.1:0-3379 GCA_964542965.1 uncultured Candidatus Peribacteria bacterium
GGCGAAAAGCCATTGGATATCTGTTTTCGGGGCTGATGACGGGGCTTATAGCAGCAGCAATATGGATATCCATCTCGGCGGCCCGGGTGGGCGGGCACCGCGTGGACAACTCGTATCTGATCGTGCTGGCCATTGTTTCCATTCCGTTGCTGCTCACCATACCATTCTTTGAGAGAAACAGCAGCAAGTGTATTGACGGGAGAAAGTAACATAAGTACCTAATGGTGCCAGATAATGGTACCCACGCCAATGTGATCAGTATTTTGCGGGATGTGGCGGGGCGGCACCTGAAACGCCAAAAAGTTAGGAGGAATACACTATGTTTTTATGGATAGGCAAAAAGGGCTTCATGCGCGGGCCGGGATGGTTCCTGTTTCTGCTCGGCAGCTTCGCCGGGATCATCGGCGGGGTGTTGATGTTGGTGGACGAGGGTATCGGTGACGGCGGCGGTATTGTCGTGGCGGTGCTGTCCGCACTATACATAGCTGCATATTTCATTCTGCCAAATAAAATTAAGCCCGCCGCGCCCCTTGCAACCGTGCCGGAGGCAAATACCGCCCTTTCCATCCCCGCACGATTGACGATTGCACGCGACGGCAGCGCGGTAGCGGCGCTGGTGCCCACAATTATCATGCTCAATGGGCAACAGGTTTGCAGCTTGCAAAACGGCGGCTCGGCGCAAATCACGCTCAACATGCGGCACAATATCCTGCTGACAAACTCTGTAGGCTCAAAGAATGTTCGCTATGCGTTTGAGGCAAGGGATGGCGCGATTGGCGAACTGCATGTTAAGGGCGGCGTGTTTCAGGTGAAAACGGTGCGGTGGAGCTGAACAGACTGAGGAATCACATTGGGTTTTATAGACAAAACAGCACGTCATGATTGGCGCAAGATTGGTTCAAATGCCGTAACTTCGGGCCAACTTGGTCGGAAGTGAATAAAGAGCGTGTGGGTATGGAGTTGTTCAACTCAGCAAGCCATAACCAAAAAGCATAATAAAGAGGTAATATCATGTCGAAATTTTTTCGAGAACTGCTTATCGGCATCCCTATCATAATTCTGGGTATTTGGCTTTCCGTGGCAAGCGGATATTTTCTGTTCTATGGTCTGATAGTCGTCGGATTATTTTCGGTCATTCTCGCTTTTGTGCATCTGAACCAAAGCAAACAGAAAAGAAATGACGGTGAAGTGCTGGTAAAAAAGTTTTATCCGACGGATAAACCGCAGGAAAAGGCGCGCTTTATTGGAAGCCTTGACTCTCAGGAGGCCTTAGAGGTTCCGAAGCAGGTATCCATCACCTGTTCCCGAAAAGACCAGTCGAGCCGGGTGTTTCTCAACGGAGAGGAAGTCGGCAAAGTAGAGCCGGACGCGCCTCTTGTCTTTATCGTGACGAAGAAAAACAATGTGGTCAATATTTCCGAGCAATACGAGGGCATCTGCTTCTTTCATGTTGTTGCCGTCGAGGGGATGGGTGAATTAAAAGTCGGTATTGGTATGCAGTCTGCCGCTGTAAAGATTGTGCCAAATACTGGCTTGGTGGACGGAATTACGCAGTGATACCGAATACAGAACATAACGCACTGAAGGGGAACGATTTTCATGAAAACAAATCTGACATCATGTGATGGAACAAGTTGCTGCACGGCATGTAGCAGTATGATGGAGCCGGTTGAATACTATCTTGCCCGCCCGGTTCGGCAGGAAATGCAATCTACGGCGGCAACAGCTACAACAACCATCATATATACAGATGTTAGCAGAAATATCGGGCGTATCTGCTTACATTGCGGATTAAAGCGGGATAAGAAAAAGCAATCTTCAGGCTTTGTTTTGTTAGCTGCGGGCGGTATCGGTTTACTTGTTTCGATTGTTTTGATTGCGTCAGGTTCAAGCGTCGGCACGTTGGGCGTGCTGTTGTTAATAGCAGGAATAGCCGCTCTTATAGCCGGGATAGCTTTTGCTGTACCCAGAGGATTTTGTGTCGTTGCGAAGTTCACCGCGAATGAGCAGCAATATAAGAAAAGCTATCTTGAAAATATGTTCCGCGATTATGCATCAAAAGAGCATCCGCATGGTGGCTTCGTTTATCTTACGCCTGATTTAGCGAAAAAACTTACGAGAATGTAGGACTTAAAGCCAGAGCTCATTCTGATTGGGTTGAGAGCTAAAGCAAAAGAACCGGCATAATCACGTGGGGTGGATGGGGATTTTGTCGGAAAATGTACGAATACTTTGGCCTTATGGTAATCAAATGCTGAAGGAGGAGAAAAGATGCCTTGTATTTTCTGCGGTAAGAGCGACCGCTTATATGAAACGATGCTATACGTCATGGAATGGTCTGACAATATGGTGGGGAACCGACAGGTGCAACAATCAAGGATTTGCGGTGCTGTCCGGGTTAAAATTTGCGAGGACTGCATCCGGGAGCATATTGCCAAAATGACCAAAGGTTTTTTGGCGGGGAAAAAAGTCAAAGAGGCGGCAAATGAAGCGATCACTACAAGAGATTACGGCCAGTTTATCAACCAAATAGCCGCGAGAGGGTTGAAAGCTGTTATTGACAGGCCAAACGCCGGGAAGAACAAGGCGTTTGCGGCTTGGGCCGCTGCCAATGCCGCCGAGCATCTGCTAAACGAAAACTTTATCCCGGCTGAATGTGTTACGGCCTGCTTTGTTCAGGAAGCAGACGGGAACGCCGCCATTATCCCAAATGAACCAATTCGATATATGCTTGCAAGGCCGAGCGTGTTTAAGTTTATTGAGTACGCCGCTGAAACGAATAAATTTGATTTTATAACGGGTGAACAGTTCATCGATCCCAAGTGGCTTCTCGCATCGGAAAACAACCTGAAAATATGCCATGAATACTTGAACAAAAGCAATTAAACATTGGGAGGCAACCGCATGAAAATACTCGGCTATATCATAATCATCGTGGGCATCGGGATCATGGCTTTTAACGGCAGCCCCCGCCGCTGGGAAAAGGGAACATATCTTAAACACATCTTGATAGACGTGGGCGGCACGCTTGTGGCGTTAGCGGGACTGTGGCTGTTGGATAAATAGCTAAAAAGAATATGCGGTGATTTATATCATGCACTATATGATGCGATAAAAAAGATTGTATTTAGGAGGAAAGCACATGAAACGGGTTTTATCAGTATTATTACTTATTTCTCTGGTGGCTTCATTTGCAGCGTGTTCGCAGCAGGCCGGGCCAGCAGAAACACCGGCATCCACGCAGGCGGATGTGCAAAATACTGTTGTTGTGGCGTTTGCCGACCCTATGCTGGAGGCAATGGTGCGCGCCGCGATGAACAAGCTGGAGGGCGACATTACGCTTGCCGAGGCGGAGGCGGTAACGGAATTGAAGCTTGGC
>CAZIVH010000059.1:0-3322 GCA_964542965.1 uncultured Candidatus Peribacteria bacterium
TGTGGGCAACCACGATTGCAGTTGCTCGTTGACGGACTGCCTCCGTAAATACTTCCAGCTGAACGTCATGTGGTGCACAATAATATGATTACTTTTTAGCGGCTCAAAGGGTTACACAATTTAATTAATGGCACAGATTAAAAATTACGTGAAATTGGTCCCAGATTCTATGGCTATAAGTCAAGAAAAGGTGATGAACATGCTGGCTTAAGCTTCTTCAGACCCGATTTGTTCGTTTATCACATCAGATGAACGTTTCATGCTGTAATGAGTGTTCTTGCGGGCCTTGTTTCCCTGCTCGTCAAAGACGACATTGGTCCTGAGCCTTCTCATTTCCTGGACCCGCTCGAAACAGGCTTTGTCGATGATGGCGGGGTGGTGGTTCTCCGACCTTGGGACCTGGTCGGGATTGTTCCTGACCCGCCTCATCGAAGGATACTCAGATATGGTTGTCTTGCCATACACAGAGTCCCCTGCATATTTCTCGTTGGAGAGGATGTCGGTGATGGTTGCATTCGCCCATCTCCGCTTGCCTGTGGGACTGGGGATTCGCGAGGCTTCCAGTTCTTTCTTGATCCTCACAATGCTCCAGCCCTGCTCATACCAGCCGAAGATCATTCTCACGATCTCTGCTTCCTTCTCATTGACGACAAGCTTCTTCCCCCCGTCACGGTCATACCCGAAGCAGGGCCTGGAGAAGGCAGGGGAGTCCGGGTTTTTGATACTTTTCCTGATTCCCCATCGTATGCTGGTGCTCTTGTCCTCGCTCTCGGCCTGGGCAAGGGCTGCATGGAGCGAGAGAATGAGTTCGCTTGACTCGTTGGAAAGGAATATGTCCTCGTTCTGGAAATAGACGTCCACCCCGAGCTCCTTTAGCCGCCTGAGCACTATGAGGAAGTCGACGCAGTTTCGTCCTATGCGGCTGATGGACTTGGTGTAGATGAGATCGATCCTGCCAGCTTCGCAATCTGCCATCAGGTGCTTGAAGCCGGGACGGGAGTTGATGCTTCTTCCGGAGCCGATGTCGGTGTATGTATCAACATACTCATATCCGAAGCAGGGCCTGGAGAAGGCAGGGGAGTCCGGGTTTTTGATACTTTTCCTGATGCCCCATCTGATGCTGCCGCTCTTGTCCTCGCTCTCAGCCTGGGCAAGGGCTGCATGGAGCGAGAGAAGGAGTTCGCTGGACTCGTTGGAAAGGAAGAGCCCCTCGTTCTGGAAGTAGACGTCCACCCCGAGTTCTTTCAGCCTTCGAAGCACCACCAGGAAATCGACGCAGTTGCGTCCCAAGCGGCTGATCGACTTGGTGTAGATGAGATCTATCTTTCCCGCTTCGCAATCTGCCATCAGGCGCCTGAAGCCTGGCCGGGAGTTGATGCTTCTTCCGGAGCCGACGTCGGTGTAGGTGCCGGCATACTCCCAGTCGGGACGGTCGAGGATGTCCTGCTTCTGGAAATCCATCTGGGCAGACAGGCTGTTCATCTGCCGTTCCATCTGGGTGCTGACGCGGCAGTACAGAGCGACTCTCGTCAAAGTAAGACGAGGCGGTATTGTTCGAGGGATGGCTTTTATCGTAGGTTTGAGTTTCTCATCATCTGGCATGATTGGTCCTGTATAGCACGGATTGAGGGGGATGGATAGAGTTGATAGTTTTTCTGGATTCTCTAAAGAGTGTGCAACTATTTTTCAACTTTCCCAAGGCATCAACTCGGAATTTGTGTGATTTGCCAGTATAAACAAGCCCCAGCGATGGGGCTTGTAATCAACAATTATTTTCCTTTTGGGGGAGCGTTTCCTCTGCCTTTCCCAGATGCATTACTGGTAGTTGAGGGCCAATTTCCCCCAGGCCCGGGATGTGAGGAAGGTCCTCTTCCAGAATTCCCCTTACTACTTCTGTTTAAACTTTTTGCCATACATCCTCCTACAGAATTGTATTTTTTCCATCTATGTACATCTGAGCAGGGATAACTTGCTTACTCAATTCATCCCATCTCTTTTCCATACCATCAGTCTCACCTGCTTTTTTCACAAAGTTGTTATCTCCAATGCAGTGATACCAGTTAAATACTTTCTTGAAGTTCTTTTTATCATCGTTCCTGCTGCAGCAATGCAGGAGATATTGAATCAAAAATTTCACCCAGGGACCTATATGATATCGCCCCAATCCAAATGCATCGAATAAGAAATTTTGTGCGTCTTGGAACTCAGAATTGAAATATTTGTACAGTCCACAAAAGAATAATCGCATGGTTTCTAGAGTCTCATTATCCTCCATTTGCTCGCTGCATCTTTTAAATCTCATTGTGTTGCAGGTATCAGATGGATAATTGATGATACGGCTGATATACCTTTCATATTCAGCAATTTCCCCATCAATGAATTGAGGTAGATAGATTTTTACTTTTTTGCTTTGACTTCGTAGTCTTGAAAATGCCAAAGAGAGATACAATTTATAATTCAATGTGTTCCTGTCTTCAGCAGAAATGTTTTCCTGTTTATACAGGATTTCCAAATCCTTTTTTATAGCAAGGTAACTATTGGGAAGAGTGTCCCCGACTTTCCACCTTTTTATGTTTCTTGGTGTTGTGTTTTTGAAGATGTCTTCTATACTTTCAGCAGAAGTGATTCCCAGGTTTTTCAAGATTAAGTTGTAACGCGAAGCAAATAAACTGTCGCCAATCGGATTGATAATTTCATCTGACCCCCTTGTTACGCTGGCATAGTATGGATCTGTTACAGTTTTCCAAAAATAAGTCCTATCTTCTTCAACTGAATCGTGATAGTTGAATTCATTCCAAACCCTATGTAAATATGTACCTATAACTTGGTCAACAAATCCTAAAACTACAGTGATTTTGTTATTTGCACCCGAATCTCCTGCATTTGTGAATTCAGTTGTCAGGTATTTCTCAAGCATCGAAGTGAATTCTTTTAATTCCTTTGCCAAAGAACCTTCTTCTTTTTTCAAGCGATCTAATTGTTTTCTTATCTTGTCAGCTTTTTCCTTGGACTCCTCATTAATGAAGTCAGATAGAAAAGCTTTGTAAAGTTCATTGATCACATCATAGATGGTGGTGTGCATTCCTTAATCCTCCTTATGTAAATAATATAGACTCTAAGCAGAAGGTGGAACAGTGACAAATTTGTGACTTACATTTGTATCCTAAGTTTAAGAAAGAGATTTATTAATCAATTATAATGAATAAATATATATGTATACCAATTAACAAATCGTTTATTTGTATTAAAATATTTAGTCTGGTCATTATCCGACTCAACCTCAAGTAGTGCACAATAATATGATTACTTTTTGGGGGCTCAG
>CAZIVH010000060.1:0-3115 GCA_964542965.1 uncultured Candidatus Peribacteria bacterium
CTGATAGGCGCCATTTTTGCATTTTCAAAACTTATCCGAAGAAAAACAAAAGAATCGGAGTATATCGGTCTTATGTTACCGAATTCCAAAACAACCGTTGAAATATTTTTTGCATTATCGGCGACAAACAGAATACCGTGTATGATAAATTATACAAGCAGTATTAATAATACTCTGTCTTATATTCAAAATACGGGGTCAAAAACCGTTTTTACTTCAAGAGCGTTTATAGCCGAACTGAACCTTTTTGAACTTGTAAACAAACTTGATAAAAACGGCATCAACGTAATTTATATTGAAGACTTAAAAAAAGAACTTAAAATATCAGATAAAATTTTTGCATATTTTATGTCTTATTTTCCTAAATATTACTATAACGTTATAAATAAGAATAAAGATTATTTAAAACCTGCGGTTGTTTTATATACGTCAGGCGCCGAAGGCACTCCTAAGGCGGTTTCTTTAAGTCATAAAAACATACAGACGAACAGAAACCAGATTTCAAGCGTTTTAGATTTCGGCTTAATGGACAGTTTCTTTAATACAATGCCGATTTTTCATTCTTTCGGAATAGTCGGCGGTATGTTCTTGCCGCTTCTTAGAGGAATAAAAGTTTTCATGTATCATTCGCCTCTGCATTATAAAATAGTGCCCGAACTTGTTTATGAAACAAATTCAACGGTAATATTCGGAACAGATACTTTCCTTAACGGATATGCAAAGTCCGCTCATCCTTACGATTTTTATTTTGCAAGATTTGTAGTTGCCGGAGTTGAAAAATTAAGAGAAGAAACGGCAAATTTATGGGCGGATAATTTCGGAGTAAGAATTTTTGAAGCTTACGGGTCCACCGAAACTTCATCAACCGTAGCCGTTAATACTCCCATGTATTTTAAAGCGGGAAGCGTCGGCAGATTTCTGCCTTATATTGAATACAAGTTAGTTGATATGCCCGAGATGGAAGGCAGCCGCCTTTACGTAAAAGGCGAAAATGTTATGAACGGTTATATAAGAGACGGAGTTTTATCCGTGCCAAAAACTCTTCACGACGGCTGGTATGATACCGGCGATATAGTCAATATGGATGAAGACGGTTTTTTAACAGTCAAGGATACAAAAAAAAGATTTGTAAAAATAGAAGGAGAGAATATTTCTTTAACAGCTTTGGAAACGGCAATATCAACCGCATATCCGCAAAACAAACATGCAATTGTTATTGTTAGCGACAAAATGAAACAAAAGCAGTTGATTTTGTTTACAACCGGCGCTCAGATAACGGTTGACGAACTTGAAAAAATATTCGGAGATAAATCAATTAATGTTGCAGGTATGGCAAAAACAATAGAAGTATTGCAGGAAATTCCGATAGTAGCAACAGGCAAGACCGATTATAATAAACTGATAGAATTTGCAAAAAATAAAATTAAATAAATATGCAGACAAAAAATATATTTCAATTATTATTGCCGGTTAAAATTGTCCGAATACTTTTTAGGATTATTTTGAATTTTGTTTACAGGATAGACGTAAAAGGTCTTGAAAACTTTGAAAATGTGAAAGGCAATGCTTTGATTATCGCCAATCACAATTCATTTTTAGACGCTTTTTTTCTATGGACATATATTTCGGAAAATTTACATTTTGCAATAAATCCTCAGATTGCCAAAAAATGGTATGTTAAACCGTTTTTGCATCTTGCAAAATTTTATCACGTAGATCCTACACAGCCTATGGCTGTAAAATCAATCATAGACGAAGTAAAAAAGGGAAACAGAGTCGTAATTTTCCCGGAAGGGAGAATCACGACCACCGGCAGACTGATGAAGATTTATCCCGGATCTGCCATTATCGCCGATAAGTGCGATGCTCAGATAATTCCCGTTTGCATAGAGGGAAACCAGTATTTAATGTTTTCATATTTTGGCGGAAATTTAAAAGTACGTCCTAAAAGCAAAATTAAAATTAATATACTGCCTGCAACAAGACTTGCGATAAACGAGAATTTAAAAGGCGAAGAGCGCAGAAAAGAAGCAATGATGCATCTATATGATTTAATGACAAATATGCGTTATGATTCACTGCCTCTTGAACAAACAATATTTGATGTTTTAATTGATGCTAAAAATCTTGTCGGAAGAAACAAAGAAGTGTTGGAAGATATGAAAAGAAAACCGATTAATTACGGTAAACTTTTTACCGTTTCTTTTATACTGGGAAAGTTAATCGCAAAGCAGAATAAACAGGGTTCATATATAGGGTTTATGTTGCCGAATTCCGTTGCGGGTGTTGCAACTTTTTTTGGTATTCAGGCATTTAATATAATTCCTTGTATGTTGAATTTTTCAACAGGTGTTAAAAATATGCTTTCCTGCTGTGAAACTGTTCAGATAAAAAATGTTTATACTTCAAAAGAATTTATAGAAAAAGGCAATTTGCAGGATATTGTAAAAGCAATGACAGATTTTGGCATTAATATAATTTATCTTGAAGATTTAGCTAAACAAATTAAATTAAAAGATAAACTTACGGGCCTGGTTGCATCTTTTTTCCCGAGATATTACTATAAAAAAGTAAGCGGAAATCCTGATTCAAAAAAACCGGCTGTTATTTTGTTTACTTCCGGTTCGGAAGGAGTTCCAAAAGGCGTTGCTTTAAGCCATGATAACTTTCTGGCAAATGTTTATCAGGTCCGCAGTGTTCTGGATATAGGTATAACCGACAGTTTTTTTAATTCAATGCCTGTCTTTCATTCATTTGGTTTAACGGGCGGAATGTTGTTGCCGTTACTGTCGGGCTTAAAAACTTTTATGTATCCGTCACCGCTTCATTACCGCGTAATACCGGAATTGATTTATGACACAAATTCAACAATTATGTTCGGAACAGATACGTTTTTAAACGGATACGCAAAATCAGCCCATCCTTACGATTTTTATTCAATCAGAATAGCAGTAGTGGGAGCGGAAAAACTTAAAGAAGCGACGGCAAGAAATTTCTTTAATACGTTCGGCGTAAGAATTTGGGAAGGATACGGAGTAACCGAAACTGCGCCTGTAATTTCTGCAAATACAAATATGTATTATAAATACGGAACAGTCGGCAGACCGATGGTCGG
>CAZIVH010000061.1:0-3092 GCA_964542965.1 uncultured Candidatus Peribacteria bacterium
CAACAGGAAAAAAACTATACAAAACAATCGTAACAAAGAAATAAATAACGGAGGACAATACAATGAGCGTAATTTCAACTTATATGGCCAACAAACTATTAGACCACAGCTTTGGAAAAACAAGCTTTACAATGCCAACCATCTACCTCGCTTTAAGCACAGCCAACCCTGGAGATGATGGTTCCGGACTGACAGAACCATCCGGCGGAGGATATGCTCGGCTTACAATGTCTGGATCGGATATGAACGCAGCAAGTAGCAAAGGAAACAGCAACGCAACAGACTTGACATTCACACCAGCCACAGGAAGCTGGGGAACAATCACCCACATAGCAGTCATGGACGCAGATACAAGTGGACATGTCCTATTCTACGATACCATCAGAGATTCTGGTGGAGATCCAATATCAAAAGCCGTATCCAGTGGAGATGTAATCACAATCAGTGCCGGAAACCTAACCGCAGGAATCAGTTAAAACAATTAAAGGGGAATGTACTATGGATAAGATATATGAGGGGTCTTCCTATGACCTAGAATTAAGCTTCACAGACCAGGACGATGATCCAGTAACACCAGCAACAATCAAATACACCGTATACGATAGGGACAGTGAAACAGAGCTAAAGGCATGGACAACAGTTGATGTAACAAGCTATGAGGAAGATGACGATGGAAACTATGTATATACCATAACAATCCCCGACACAGTAAACGAGATGACAGACAGCAGCAACACCAAAGAAACCCGTATCGTAACCATAAAAAGCACTTACAGCGATAGCAAAGTCTTAACAGACGAATACCTATACAAAATTGTGAACCTCCCAGGCATACCAGAAGAAGCGTGATAACATGGGCTATGCAGATGAAGACATTGTAACTAATATGGTTAAAGGGATGGATCAAACAGTAAAGGAAGACTATATGACCAACGCCCTTGACTTCGCAGATAGGAGAATAAACAGCCAACTTATAGAAGCAAATGTAGACATACCCTCAAATTTAACCCCTGCAAGTACAAGCGACACTATCAACTTCTTATTAGACGCCGGAAACCTGTACGCTGCTATGAAAATCTTTGATATGCATTTTATAAGCAGTGAAAATCGAAGACCAACAGCAGTCCAGTTTGAAAAAGAAGCAGACGACCTTGTAAAGAGTTACATTGAAGCATATGAGAATACAATTAAAGCAACTCCTTTTAGAACAGTAGGCACGTTTGCTTATGATAAAGACTATCCAGATGGTTAGACTATGGGATCTATTGATATAACCATCAAAACCAACGATGTTGAAGATGGAATAAACAGCGTCCTTGACATGCTTGAATCAGGAGCAAATGAACTGGTAACGAACATCCTAAACATGTGGATGACACTTTCACAAAGCATAGCACCAAAAGCAACAGGAACACTGGCAGAAAGCCATATATACGAATTAACCAGCCCATTAGAAGGGTTCATGGAACCAACAGCACCATACGCAGAATATGTTATATATCCGACATCCCCACACAGCATAGGAAGCCCAGTATTTATAGAAAAAGGACTGGGAGAATGGCGATATATAGGTTTAAGCCCGAATGGAAAAGGTAAAATGCACCCAGGAACACCAGGACAGGACTACCTTGAAGAAGTAATGACCGGATCTGAATCGGGAATAGATAGTTACTGTGATGAATACTTAGATAAAATCGAAAGAACATGGGGTGGATAAATGTTTCACAATGTAAGCACTGCAATGAAAACCTACCTTGAAGGGTTAGGATACTTAGATAGTAATCCAAATGAACCAATAACCAACCCAACAAGTACAAGCACCCCTAAACTATTCAGCGAAGGTAGAGTAGGGATGCCAGAGCTAATACCAGATTGGGACGGCCCGGGATTCATAGTTGATATTATCGCACCAGACGAACTTGCATTCTACGATGGAAGGAATATATCTGAATCGAAGTATCCCCTTATAATTACGGTTATAACTCAAGGATTAACCAGTTCTGCTGCAATATTATGCCAGAAAGTTGGATGGCTTACTCTTAAAGCAACCAATGCTAACAGAAGATTGGGGCTTGATGATGTGCTTCTAACCCCACCAGATAAGGGACAGGGTATGATCCGGTTTGGTATAATGCCCCAGGAACGGTTGAGTTGGAATACAAAGAACCAGCCAAAGATGTGTTTCAGTGGGCAGATATTCTGGTGGGTTGAAGAGAACGATGATTCAGCAGTTTTAACAACCGAACCTTAAAGCTTATTTTTAATTATCTAACCTAAATATGGAGGTAAAAGTATCATGACAAGTGATATAACACCAGATCATATTAACCAAGTTATCAATGGTTATATTGAACAAAAAGATTATAAAATGGCCAGGAAATATGCTAAAAACTTCCAGAACGTTGAAGGGTTTGACATACAAGACGCCATTAGGAGAATAGAAGAAGCACAACTGAAACCACGAAAACAGAAAGTAAACAAACCAAAAGCCAAAAAAAGGGCTTTTAAAACTAGTAAAATAACAAAAAAACAAGTCAAAAAGACAATTAAGGAGGAATGATTATGGGAAACGTTAAAGGAGTAGACGGCTTTACAAGAAGCGATTACGAACCAAGAACAGGAACAGATACTGGAGTATTCATACTAGAAAAACACACAGCAGCAGCTTGCAGTGGATCAGGAACATCCTACACAATAACCAACATGCAAACACCTGTTGGAGATTTAAACTGTGACGGCGTTGTAGATGCAAGTGACATAGTAGCTTATGTTGACGGAGTAGAAGCCACCGTATCCGCTTTCACCGTAACTGGAAGCACCGGAACCATTACATTAGGTTCAAGCACGACCGGAACTGTAACCTGTGACTACTACGAATTACACGAAGCAGTATCACTACAGGATTGGAGCCAACAGAACAAACCAAAAGAAATAAAATGGGATGAAGTGAGAGATAGCCAGGAAATAACCATGTATACGGGTTCAACCGACACATTAGATTTGAATATGAAATCAGTAGGACCTACCTTGATGGATATATGCTTCGATTCCAGTACACATGAAAAGCTCGATGTACCTCCAGAAGTAGGATT
>CAZIVH010000062.1:0-3060 GCA_964542965.1 uncultured Candidatus Peribacteria bacterium
TCTCGCTGATTCTCTCCTCAAAACAGGCGATCAGGTCGCCGCCGTTGTAGGTATGAACAGTAAAGCCGTCAATCTTTTCGTGAGTGTGCGGCATGGAAAGCGGCAGACCCCAGTCGAGCAGACAGCCAAACAGCAGATCCATGTCTGTGCGGCCCGGCTTGATGTTGCTCTCCATCCCGGCAAGCATATCCTGCGTGGTTTCGCCAGCCGCATAATACACATCGCTCATATTCGTGTCGGCGAGTTTCAGTACGCGAAAGCCGATGTCAAGATTCTGGGCGGTCAACCCCGCTTCGGCTTTGATTTTGTCACCTGCGCGGCGGATGCGTTCTTTGCCGATTTCGCAGATGGTGGAGTAACCCGCCTTTGCCGCTTCCGTTCCATCAGCGCAGGGCTCGGGCAGCTGCACCATGATAAACTTGCGCTTGCCGCCGTCCTCGGCGTTGAGCTGCATAACGGCGTGGGCGGTCGTGGCGGAGCCGGAGAAGAAGTCGAGTACAATATCATTGCTGTCGGGAATCCAACCAACGATTCTTTCCATGATATCAAGACTTTTCTCAGTATCGAACACAGTAAAGGTGCCTGTCATCATAATATCCATCCAATTATCGCTCAACAGTTTTCCTTCTTGAGGAGGGACGTAATATTGAATGGTTCCTTCTTCGTTTTGTCTGACAAAATCAATTTTGGTTCCAGTAGATTCAAGGTGAAAGCTGAAATAATCATCCAAAGTCATATCTTCAGAACAATTATCAAGGTAGTATTTATAGTTCTTTATGGCTATATCTGTGCGGCCCTTTTCCCAACGCCACTGACCCTTTTCGGGTGTTTTCCCAAATAGTTCATACCTCATTGTAGGTCTATCTGTACCGCGCCAAAATGTATCCCATTTCCCCTTTTTCTTTTCATCAAATTGATTATAAAGCTTTGGCAAGCGGGCTTCTGTATTCTTTGAGTACAGAAGAATATACTCGTGCCCTTGAGCCAAAGAGGATAATGTTTCAAACTGCGCTTGGACATTCTTGATACCGCGACGAACAGCTATGCAATTTCGTAAGTTTGCTTCTCCAAATATTTCATCGCCTATCTTCTTCATATTATCAAATTCATTTTCATCAATGCTAATAAAAATGAAGCCGTTATCAGAAAGTAAATTTCTAGCCAATACAAGCCGTGGGTACATCATGCTACACCAATCTGAATGAAACCTTCCGTTGCTCTCGGTATTGCAGAACAACCGATCCCCAGTCTCATCAAACGAACCAATTTGATCGTCGTAAACTCCCTTTGCTTGCTTGAAATTGTCAGGATAAACAAACGTGTCGTTTCCAGTATTATATGGCGGGTCAATATATATCAACTTCACCTTGCCGAGATAGCTTTCCTGTAAAAGCTTCAGCACGTCAAGGTTGTCGCCTTCAATATAAATGTTTTCAGTGGTATCCCAATCCTTGCTCTCCTCAACGCAGGGCCGAAGCGTCTTGCGAATAGGGCGGCCCGCCTCGGCAATGGCGGCGCGCTTGCCCACCCACGTAAACTCATAAGCTTCGTCGCCAAACACTTCATCGCCCAGCATGGAGCGCAGCAGGTCAAAATTCACCTTGCCCTCCACAACCACGCCGGGGAAAAGTTTGGATAGTTTTTTGATATTCTCCGCCGTGAAGTCGGGGGTTTCAAATTTGAGTTTATTCATTGCTATTGCCATCCTTTTCACCTACATCTAATTTATCCAAGTAGCAACGGAGTTCGTTTATTAATGAACTGTATTTTTTATTAAACTCTTTGGTTCGTTTGTACGCTTCCCGTTTTGCCTCTCGTTGTTCACTACTACCTTCCCAAACAAATAGAACTCCTCTGTTCCATTTTTCTTCGTATAAATTGAGGTTTTGACGACACAACAGTCCAATTTCTTCGAATTTTGCATAGATTTCTGCGCTGATAAAAGGCGCGTTATTGTCTAGCAATTCGCAAAATGCTCTGTATGAACTATCTGCAGCCTCATATACCTTCTGTTCATATTTCTTTCGTGCTTCTTCGTCGGCAGGAACATTGGCAAAAGTAGGATAAACAAAGTACACATCATTCACCATTTTCCTGCAAGCGCCCCACAGATCTCTGAATAAAGCGAATTCAGTATCGAACCTTACCTTGCTGACGTATTTTTTCTTCTCAAGGTCGTTCCTAAAGCGATCCAGCTCCTTGCCGAGTCCATTTTTGAATTCCTCCAATTCCTTTCCAAGTCCACTTTTATGAATTTCGAGCTTCTTATCATAATCCAACTGTTTTCTCCGTTGGATGAACAACCAAATCGCGTTCATAACAGAGATAACAACACCAAAACCTCCAGTAACAGTCGCGGTTACCCATAATGTCCTGTTATTCTTAAGCATTTCAACTACCGCGCCTATATCCATTTTTCCGGCCCCTCCAACTCTGCCCGCAGCCTTTTAAGTTCACCGTTCAGTTCCACCTGCCTGTTGAACTGCTTCTCCCGCAGGAGTTTCTTTTCCAATGCGGCAATCTTACGTTCAAGTTTCTGGCGTTGCCTGTCACGGTCGACGGCCTCCGCGATATCACCGTCTTTTCCAAGCCGCCCTCCGGCAATCTGCCGTGCCAAATCTTCGTAAACGGCATCCAGATTCAGGCCATCAAAGCACGGCTTGAGCTCGTCCAGGGGCATCCACTCGGAGCTATAAAAGACGCCGGACGCCTCTATCCACGCCTGCGCTTCGTTACCGAAAGTGAGAACGAACAAGATTTTGTAAGGAATCGCCTTCGCAATGGCGGAGAGGACGCGCTTGTCCAGACTGCGCTGACGCAGTTCTACCTCGAATACCTGTAATTCGCAGACTGTCTCGCCGGCGCTCACGCCCACTGTGCTGTCCGCGAGCTTGTTTCGCCAGTGAACCGCTTCGATCTGATCCTTTATCAGATCGCGCAACCGGGGCGTAAGCGTCGCGTTGGCGTAAAGCTTCTCCTTTGGCACACGGCGGTTCACCTCGGTCGAACGGGGCAATCCCAGCATAATGTCACCTCACAACAAGGAAGCAGATCAACTCG
>CAZIVH010000063.1:0-3053 GCA_964542965.1 uncultured Candidatus Peribacteria bacterium
CTCGGTCATACATATCTGAGAACTTACGCTGTTCCCAAGCTTCAGTAAATCCGGCGAACCGAATGGCTGGTTTTTTCATGTTTTCAGCCATTTTAGTTACCTCCAAGAAGCTTTTTCAATTCGGAAAGCCCCTGCATATCGAATTCGTTTCCGGTAAGTTGATCCAACATTGACGAAAGGGATGATTCTGTATCTTGAATTTCGTGTTCTACATCCTCAAAAGTGGTGTCATACTTCTTCATCAATGCATCCAGCTTACCGATAAAGGTTGCCATAATCGTTCCAGGCAGTTCCGAAATGCCGTCAGTTACCGGCTTAATCCACTTCACAGCAAGCAATTCACGCGCTTGTTCGTCAGAAAGCCCTTCAATTGTGGACTTTGTTTTTAATTGTAATGCTGCAGTTTGGTCTTTGATTGTCTTTTTAACCGCTTTTTCTTCTGTGTTTAAGGCATCATACCGCTTCAGAATCGCAATTACTTCCGGTTCGGCATCCCGTGCCCTGATCGCTTTCTTCACTTCGGCAGGGACAAAAGCGGTCTTGTCATCATTGACAAAAGACTTTTCTTTTTCTTCCTCTGGGAGTTCTTCAAGCAATTCGTCATAAGCGGCGGTTATTTCGGCTGCTCTGCTTTCCTGAGAACGGAGTGCGGTAAGATCATCTGTCAATAGATTCTCCTGCACCAAAGAGAACGGAAGAATATGTCCGATCCATCCCTCTTGTACTTCGCTTTCTTTGTTGTCCTTTTTCTTGACAACCATATTGGGATCGACCTTTTTGACTGCATCAAATCCCTCTGTTTGAATCATTTCAAGGTCAACCGAGATTCTTGTCCAGTTCTGATCGAGAATCTGATATGCTTCATAGGGATCGACCAACGGAACATCGGTAAGACGGCGGAATACCTCTCCAGCAAGTGTGTTTTCTTCTTTGGAGATTTGAATATCTCCCATGCATTCAATCAATTCGTGAAGCAGATATGCAGAAAAATCACCGAATTCAGAAGCAAAACGCAGTTCAAATGCTTTCACATCCGTGTGTGCAAGGACGGTTGTTTTATTGTCAGCCGAACGGAAATGGAGATAGGATTCTCCGCATCCATCAAATACAGTCGGCTTCAGAGTCGGGAAAGCAGTCCAATAATCGCCAAGCTCGTCCACCTCTCCTACAGGAACACCACCGAACATCGAGGCATAAATATCCCAACTTTCCGGCTTCTCGGACGAATCCACATAGCGAGGAATATTCAGGTTGTATTCGTTACGGCGGATTTCATCACGGGTTACAACCTTTGCGAATTTCTCCACCGAGGCTCTGCAAGTAACTACATCGACAATTCGTTTTATATCGGATGCACGGAGCTTATTATTTTTTCCGACCTTTTCAAAGCCCTTGGAGGCATCGATGATTAGAACATCGGTATTGCTACGCTTCTGTTTCAAGACCATAATAATGGTGGGAATACCGGTGCCAAAAAAGATATTTGCCGGCAAACCGATAATGGTATCAATTTTATTGTTTTCAATCAGATTCTTACGAATGGCACCTTCTTCACCGCCACGGAACAAAACGCCGTGGGGAAGAACAATGGTCATAATACCATCTGGCTTGATATGATACAGGTCATGGAGTAAGAAAGCATAGTCTGCCTTGCCTTTAGGCGCAAGACCGTATGATTTATAACGGGGATCGCCCTCTTTGTCTGAAGGATTCCAGTTCTGCGAATACGGCGGGTTTGACACAACCGCATCGACATAAAGCGGATCATATGTACCAATAGGATCGCTCTCGTCGAAGTAAGGCCAGTCATCTTCCAAGGTATCCCCGTTACGAGTGAGAATATTGGAAGGTATGATTCCACGCATGACGAGGTTCATTCGGGTTAGGTTGTAGGTGTTTTCTTTCAGTTCCTGGGCGTAGTATTTAATCTTATCTCCGTCGCCCATATATTTTGCTACTGACTTGCCTATGTTGATCAACAGCGAGCCAGAACCGCTTGTGGGATCATATATCTTAATCTCATCACGGTCTTTCAAATGGTTGGCAACGACTTCCGACATCAACAACGAAACTTCGTGTGGCGTATAGAATTCGCCGGCTTTTTTTCCTGCATTTGCGGCGAAGTTTGAAATCAAATACTCATAGATAAAGCCGAGAACATCGTAGTCCTGCTTGCCATCCATCGGGATGTCCTTGATTAAGTGAATCAAGTCGCTGATAGCCTTTGTCTGACTTCCTGCACCATCACCGAGCATTGAAAGACCGGTCTGGAGGGTATCGAAAATCTTGTCAAATACTTTCTTATGAGTTGGGTTTATCAAGCGAGCAAAAGCAGAAAGAGCATCACGGACATCCGCGACACCAAAATCCGAACCTTTAGCGAGCCATGTGGAGAAAAGGTCTTTGTATGCAATAAAATAGCCTATGTTCTTCTGAACATTTTCTACGATTTCCGGCTCATCCTCTGTAACGGTAACAAGATCATCCGAGGTATATCCGAGGATTTCCGTCAAATACTTAACCTCTTTGTCGGAAAGAAACTTATAGAAAATAAAGCCCAAAATATAGTCTTTATATTCGTTGGCTTCGATCTTTGACCGCATCTTATTTGCGGATTCCCATATTTTGTTCGCAAGTTGCTGCTTATTCATTTCGTTTCCTCCGTATCGTTAGCGTCGGGCAAAAATTCCATAATGTCATCTGTGTTGCATGCGAGCGCGCGGCAGATTTTTCCGAGTGTCTCAGTCGTAACGTCTTCGTCCCGACTGAGTTTGTGCATCGTATACATCGTCAGCCCCGCAGCCTCCTGTAAATCCTTCTTTTTCATATCCCGATCAAGCAATATGTGCCATAGCTTTTTGTAGCTGACTGCCATTTGAAAACCATCCTTTCGCTCATTCCACGCGTAAGTGTTATTGACAGTCTCATTATAACATACTTTTGTTGATAACACAATAACAGTTTTGAAATTTCAAAAATTGTTTTGTTTTCTGAATCGTGGACAAGCGATTGCTTTGTCTCATGATTTGAAATGTGTTTGGGAACAGCGTAAG
>CAZIVH010000064.1:0-3017 GCA_964542965.1 uncultured Candidatus Peribacteria bacterium
TTTTCGAGTTATTAGTCTACTGACTATCTCGGTTTTACTGTTATCATGCTATGCCGATAAGGAAAAACATAGGTATAGATTCCTGATAGAGAATGGCAGCCCTCAAGAGCAGTTTGATTTTGCTGTAAGAGTAAAAAACAAAAAAAGCAGTTCATTATCAAGTAAGAAGATCATGAAACTTTTAAAAAAATCAGCGGAGAGAGGTTGTGTCGACGCCCAAGTTGAACTAGCCAGTTGCTTGCATGCTGGCTTTGGTGGGGCCAAGGACGATAAGACAGCCTTTCAATTCTACCTTAAAGCCGCTAGGAATGGCAGGATAGAGGCTATACAAGAAGTTGCATTCTCATATGAAATGGGAAGAGGAGTAAAAAAAAACATAGAAACGGCCATCAAATGGTATGAGATTGCACGCAGAAAAGGTGACATCGAGTCTATAAATGCACTAGCAGAAATGTACTTGAAAGGAAAGCGTGTAAAACGAAATCCTACTCTGGCATTTGATTATTACATGCAATCTGCCATTCTGGGCGACAGCGATGCCCAGTTTAAAGCGGGTAAGATGCTGTATTATGGAGTTGGTATTGAGAAAAACAGAGGTGAGGCTTTTAACTGGTTACAGAAGTCAGCAATGCAATTCAATGATGATGCTCAGTTTCTTCTGGGGACATGCTACGCGCTCGGTGAGGGAGTGGACAAAGACTATGAAAAAGCGTATTTCTGGCTCTCATCAGTTTCTCCGGATTATGCACTGGACGGAAATTCTGACGATGTGGATTCCCCATGGGATTGTACTGAATACTTATTTGCCGAGGTTATTGGTAATGAGCTTTCTGAAGAAACAAAAGAGACGATTTCAGACCAGGTATACAGTTGGTGGATGAGTCAACACAAATGAGGCTGATTTCATCTTAACGCACATATTTACATTTGTTGATGCAAACACAATTCATTTAACTAGCAAAGATATCCAATAAATGGCCTAAAAAATCGGGGACACCTGACGATAAAGAAATATAGTGTTTTATCTATTCACGTTATACCATTTCAATGCTTTGTTCTGAATTCTTATGATTTGCTTCTGAGAAAGACACCCGTCCTCTAACTTATGTAACAAACTATATCCATATTCTCCATTGGCGGATGCGACTAACGCCCAAAAATATGCTTTCTCATAATTTCTTACTATGCCATGACCTTCATAATAGGCTTTGGCTAAAGCATACTGCTTATCAGAATCTGTAGGTCCATTTATCTGCTGACAAGACGATGAAACAATGATCATGCCAATAACAGCAAGAAGTACAAAAACCTTACTCATAATAACGCTCCTTGGGATAGCACTGAGTTAATCATCATTACACACATTCCAGACCAAAGTTATGTGTGTGTTCTTTCTCTGGTCAACATAGCAAAGTGAATTGTGGCTAGATAAACATGAAATATCCATTCAAGCCATTCAATAGAATAGTCCTTCTTTTGATGTACATCATTATGCCTAATACAGAAATTGTTGGCTATATTGAACAAAGCGCTTTCATCAGGTTTAGAAATTGTTGCCTTTAATAATGGAAGTAAGTGTTCAAGTACATTTGCGAGTTCCCGAACTGCACTCAGTTTCTCAGTGAAGCCTGAGTGTCTGTTGCGAAACAATTTAACCGCTAGATTTACGCGCTCTCCCACTTGCTGCTGTTCTTCTGGCTTACAGGGTAATTCATTTTGCATTAGTTCACCTAGCTCTGCAGGATGTATTGCTTCAATCTCTCCTGATTCAATGATAGTGTATCCATTTACATAATCTCTGAGCAATTCATTAATCTGAGACCGGTAAATGCTCTGTCCAGCAATTTGATCGAATTTTATATAATGCCAGCCGCAACCACCAAAGCTATGATGCCACTTATCAATAGGTTCTGACACTGAATCATGCAAGAACTCAAGTACGTCAAACAAAGCATCTTCATCAGCGTTTATTATGTCATCAATTAGAGGCCATTTTAAGTGCCTGCGAGTTTTACGAAACATGTAGCTTTCCACATCATGTCCTGCTTTGCCAGTTACATCACCGTCAACACAGTGAAAACCAAACCATTCTACAAAAAGCCCATATCCGTCATTTCTGAGATTAGCGAGCATACAGACAATTTAAGTTCTTCAAATGACATTGCTGTTACCAGCCCTTTCCTGGAAGAATAATACTGCCTAGTCACTAAACCTCCAAACATACAATCCAAATTTCACTCATCCCCTCTCCTCCCAAATCTCCTGACCCCCAAAAGACTCCCGATACTCCTCTCTGCTCAGCACCGTGTCATAAAGACCGATATTCTCACCCTCGTGTTTGTTGATTCCGGTATAGACGAGGCTGGAATCCTCATAGCGCTTGAACTTATAGATCGCATCGTTCATCAGTGGGCCGTTGAAGAGGCCCAGGCTCACCAATAGTTCAAAGTCTCTCACGCTCAGGCCGGTGACCTTCTTGAACAGGGCTGGTTCCAGTTGGGTGATCACATCTTTGAGGGTGCGTTCCCGGTAGTCGGTGAGGTACATAAAGATGGGGATGCGGGTGGCAAACTTGATCAGCTTTTCCTGGATCTGTTCGCGCTTATCTTCAAACGAATTTCCTCCATCGCTCAGCTTTTCCAGCAGCTTGTTGATCTTGATCCTGGCACTGGCTTCTTTGTTCATCCACTTCCCCAAGGTCCGTCTGCTCCGTTTTGCTTGTTCGGCACAGCACACAGACGAATAATTGCTTTGTTATCTTTGTTTTCAATCGGGATTTTCTGTCAAGAACTGATTTCAATTGAGAATTGAGAATTGATGATTGAGAATTAATGGCACACAGATTACGCAGATGAGACTGATTAACGCGGATTTTTGTTTTTTTATGGAACACGGAAAAAGGGGAAAAAGGATTGGGGTTAATTGAAAATGGAGGATGAATGGATAGAGTAAGCATTGATTAGAGCCAGGCGTTATCGTCTTCCAACCAGACTTCAAGCCGGTGCTGGCGATCCGCG
>CAZIVH010000065.1:0-2911 GCA_964542965.1 uncultured Candidatus Peribacteria bacterium
TCGCATGTTTTTATTGTTGAAAAATCTATGATAGGATCTCGTACGAGAATAGCGCTTTTGAGTATGTTCTTTACCTTTGCTTTCAGCATGCTGTTTTTGGCATTGTTCGAAAACTATGCAAGAGCCGAAAGTGCTGACCTTTCTTCTGTTCGTATCATTCCTGTTATAGCTACATCTGATATCAAGCCGATCGTAGAGCATGAGATTGTTCCGAGTTTCGGATTGGTCCATGAATCCGCTCTGAAATTTGATTTTGAACATGATGACTCTTTCCAGAAATTTCTTCACGATGAACATCCTTTTGATGATGACTCTTATGTTCCCACTGATTTGCTTCCTATCAACTCCAATTTTACCGCTAACAATTCCAAGGCATTCAAACTCAGGGAAGAGGCCGGTATCCAATTCGCTGATATGGCTTGGCATTTCCGGAATGCGTTCAGTGGCGACAAATTGCGAATCGCAAGCGCGTATAGAAGCAGCGGACTGCAGTGATATCTGATCAAACAATGATGTGCTTTGATTAGATGCGCGAAGATATGAACGAGTGAACATCAGGCATGACTTGCCGTAGATCTCAAGGTAATCTCGAGATGAGGAAGATGATACTCTCTGGATGTAGCATACCCCAATACATATTATGACTGGCTCAAAAACAATGCTCATAGATTTTGATTCCACAATACCTACCAAAAATGAGCAGAAGTCGACGGAAAAATGGCCGAAGGACGGCATCGGAGATATGTTTGAGTAGAATTGGCCACTCTATTGCATGAAAATGATCAGACGTTTGCGGAATATTATTTTAATATAGTGAAGAGTGAATAGTTTATAGTGAAGAGTGATGGAATTGCTTGAACGAACTATTATAAATAATAATAGTTAATGAGTAGACAATTCATCCGTTTTTCACTTTTAGTTTTTAGTTTTTAATTTGTTTGTCATGAATCCTAAGAAGAAAGATGATCTCCAAGAAAAGCTTGAGCAAGCACAACAGCAACAGGATCAGAAACAAGTAACGGATGACTGATCAGTTGTGGAGCTACAAGCCAAAATAGTCCAGCTCGAACAAGAAAAGAAAGAATTGGAGGAAATCGCCAAGAGATCACAATATGAATACATCAATCTCAAGATGGATTTTGATAGGTATCAGAGGCAGATGCAGGAATCCAGCAAAAATATGGAAACGGATTCGCTTATCGCGGTTGTCAAAAAGTTCCTGCCTTTTCTCGAAGATCTGAGAAAGTCCTTGGAAAATATCACGGACGAGCATATGGAAGACCCGCTCACAAAAGGTGTTCAGATGATTTATGATAAGTTTTTGAGAACATTGGATGGGTTGCATATCAAAGCTATCGATGCTATATGACTTGTTCCGGATTCGTTTTTGCATGAACCAGTAAGCGTGGAGCCGATAGAGGACGAATCGCTCAAATGAAAGATTATCAAAGAGTTTGAAAGAGGTTTTGTTTATGAGAAAGATGGCGATAAAAAGGTGATTAGAGCATCAAAAGTCATTGTCTGACAATAATCTTGATTATGGGCCCGGAATTGCTATTCTTGGTCCCGCTACGTACGCCAGAGGCGCATAAACTCAGGTGAATGCCGTAGGCGTGTAAAGTGGAATTGGGATATTTACCCGCCAAAGGCGGGCACGTACGTCTTATATTTATACTGTTCTTTATACTGTAGCAGTTTGAAATGTATGTGGTCTATGTTCTACAAAGTATGGTAAAAAAATATCATTATGTATGAATGACCAATGATATTGAGAGAAGATTGCAGGAACATAACACATGAAAAACAAAATCAACAAAAGCTTACGCACCATTTGCACTCATCTATAAAGAGGTCGTTAATGATAGTAAGCAAGCCAGAGAAAGAGAAAAATTCCTCAAATCTTGATTTGGCAGAAAATTTATAAAAGAATTGTTATAGTTGTATGCTCAGGTGCACGCCAGAGGCGTGTAAAGTGGAATTTGATACAATAATTGTTATGCTCAGGTGGTGGAATTTGGTATACACGTACGATTGAGGTTCGTATGCCGTAAGGCGTGTGGGTTCGAGTCCCATCCTGAGCAAATAATGTATATTTATACGTACGCCATCCAAAGGCTGGTAAAATTGAGGTTCTGTTTTCATAATTTTATGTGGAATCGAGCTTGTCCGCCTGTGGCGGATCCCATCCTGAGCAAATAATGTATATTTATACGTACGCCATCCAAAGGCTGGTAAAATTGAGGTTCTGTTTTCATAATTTTATGTGGAATCGAGCTTGTCCGCCTGTGGCGGATCCCATCCTGAGCAATTAGCTTTATCATCTGCTTATTATATATGACTCTTCTGGAACGTCTTACGACCGATTATAAAGAGGCTATGAAAGCTAAGGATGAGACAAAAAAAACTGTCTTGAATCTTGTGTTGGCGAAGATCAAGAACAAGAAAATAGAGATCCAAAAGGACCTTGAAGATGCTGATATCATCGCTATCCTCAAAAAAGAAGTCAAAGAGATCCTGGAAGCGATAGGATTCCTTGAAAAAGCCAATAAATCTCAAGAAGTAGAGATAGAAAAGCAAAAAAAGGTTTTGCTTGAGTTCTATCTTCCTGCTACGATGACCAAAGATCAAACCATAGATATCGTCAAACACCTTATTGCAGAAAAAAATATCACAGACCTCAAGACTCAGAGAGGATTCCTTATGAAAGAACTGATGGCAAACTATGCATGACAGATCGACGGCGGTTTGGTAAATGAAATCATCAATGAGATGCTTGGTTAGATGAAAGCTAAAAGCTTAAAGCTGAAAACTTAAATTTTAAAGCTGAATGCTCAAAACATATAGTTGTTTTACTGCTTCATAGTCTTCCATGAAAAAATATTTCCTGATTGTGCTATTGTTTGCTCTTATG
>CAZIVH010000066.1:0-2788 GCA_964542965.1 uncultured Candidatus Peribacteria bacterium
TCTATGATCCGTATAAGGGTGTATTGGCATATGTAAAAATGGTGGACGGGAATATCAAAGCATACGAAAACCTTAATCTCATTTATTCGGAGAATACGATAGAACCCACAGAGGTCGGACATTTTACGCCGGAATATCATGCGGACAAAACACTTAATGAATGACAGATAGGATACATCGTTACCTGACAGAAATCTGTCAGGGACGTCCAAATCTGAGATACTATTATTAAGACAACCTGAAACCTGAAACCTGGAACCTGAAACCTTAAGGAATATATAATTCCTGGATTCAAGAAAGTGAAGCCGTTCGTCTATGCGGGAGTCTATCCGCTAGATACGAACGATTACGATAAGCTCAAAGATAGTCTGGAAAAATTATCGCTCAATGACAGTGCTATCGAGTACGAATTGGAAGATTCCAAAGCGTTGGGATTCGGTTTCAGATGCGGCTTTTTGTGAATGCTGCATATGGATATCGTCAAAGAGAGATTGTCCAGGGAATATAATATCGAAACGATATTCACGATACCGACCGTCATCTATTTGGTCAAATCCAAGAATCTTTCCATCGAACCGATAAAATCCTGATCCAATATCACGACTTTCATCAAAACATGAATGTATAAGCATATCCTCGGTCAGACTACTACTGACGAAGAAGCTGGACAGAGGGCAGAGGAGCTGAAACCATGGCTCGTAGTTAAATCGTGAGCCGATATGGTGGAGCAGGGAGTGATCGATGAAATACGGGAGCCGATAGCCTCTGTAGAAGTCGTAGGTCCGGAAGAATATGCCGGCAATATTATGTCGCTCTGCCAAGAATATAGAGGCAAACTTACAAATATGGAATATATCGACGAAACGAGAGTCGTTCGGCATTATGAATTGCCGATGGGCGAAATCATCATCGATTTCTATGATAGATTGAAATCTGCGACCAAAGGCTATGCGACGATGAACTATGAATTCAAAAAATATCAACCAGCGGAATTGGTGAAATTGGACGTCTATATCAATAACGAAAAAGTCGAGGCGTTGAGTCGGGTAGTGCATGAAAATAATGCCTACTATTTAGGAAAAGAAGTCGTAGAAAAATTAAAAACACTGATTCCGAAACATTTGTTCGTCATTCCATTGCAAGCGGGAATCGGCAATAAGATGATCGCTAGGGAAAATATCGCCGCTATGAAAAAGGATGTCCTCGCAAAATGCTATGGATGAGATGTGACGAGAAAGAGAAAACTTCTCGCTAAGCAAAAAGAAGGAAAAAAGAGGATGAAAGCTATAGGTAACGTAAATGTACCGAGTGATGTATTTATAAAAATGGTCGCCAGAGGCGACTAAAGTCGCTAGGGGAGACTAGGCGTTTTAGGTCATTTCGAACCTGCCAAAGCAGGTGAGAAATCTATGCTTTATAGCGTAGATTTCTCGGCTACGCCTCGAAATGAAATTATTCCATATAGAAGCTAAATACTATAGTACCACTATACGTACCTGGAGGGGTACCTGCAGGGATAAGGATTTTGATCCATGGCTTATCGCCGTATTTGTTGACGATTCATATGTTGTTGAGGTTGGTATCTTTGTAGATATAGGTGATAGGTTCTATGATGTTGGTATATGTAGTTAGTGATGGGTTGATCGAAACATTAGGCCCTGTGGTTCACATAAGAAGCTCCGGCACAGGATTCCCTGCCATAAGCTCTACTCAGGTAAGGACGGTGTCGTAAGGACCACGTATTCCGGCACATTGGATAGTAGTATAGTGGCCGGTAGCATAGCCTTCGATGTCTTCCACTCGGAATGATTGGGTGAATTGCCCGCTGATTTCTTGGTCAGAGGGAGATGAAGTGACTGTGCTGATAGGGAAATTTTCTGGGGTGCCGTGGCGAAGACCAACTCAAGTGATTTCAAACGTAATGACCCCTTGTGCTGCATATGTATAATAGAGAAATGAAGATAGTATGACAAGGAGTATCCCGATTATCAAAAAAAATATATTTTGTTTGCTCATCTCTTCACTACAGAAGATAAAGATATCCTTATATGTATGTAAACTCCAAAAAAAATCAACCACAAAAAATTACGGAAATATACTTCGTAATCCGTAATTCGAAATTTGTAATTGAGTTGTTGACATATCATATAGTCTAGGACATACAAAACGGGGGTTTTGTGTTCTAGACTAGTAGTAAGTATATATATTATATATACCAAGAATTATAATGCAGGTACATTGATAGTCAAAGTACCAGAGTATTGACCGATAGCTTGAGATCCAGTAAGATCTACGCTAAGTCGTACATCGTTAGTTCCTACTTCACATGCTTCACCAGCAGCAGAGGTTTTTCCAAAAAGGACTTTACCAAAACCGTCGATAGCTACATAATTTCCATCAGAATCACCATTATCAATAGTACAAGAACCATTAGCTAATGCACCTGTAGCGCTTCTAACTTTTACGCTAGTAGCAGGGATAGTATGACCACTATTATTTGTTGTCATATTAGCTACATCACTTGATATAAGGGTAAGATTCCAGTCTGCTACTCCGTATGAATCTACGCAGTACCGTCTAGCGTCTCCACCAGTTGTAAGGAATTGTCCAGATACGGTGTGAGCAGCATATTGGAAGGCATAATTTCCAAGATTTAGATCTTCACCATATACGCAAGATCCAGAAGTACCAGTGATTTGAAGAGTAAGTTCTCCTGTAGCAGCCTTAGTAGTATTCAACATGAATACAGTAGCGATAAGAGCCAATGAAAGAGCTCCGATTTTCAATA
>CAZIVH010000067.1:0-2727 GCA_964542965.1 uncultured Candidatus Peribacteria bacterium
AACATTCCGCTGTCCGCTTGCCACATTCTTGCTTTCATCTCTCCACCTCCTCGATTATAATTATGATGTCCAACACTATTTCCTGGATCGATTTGCTTTCGTACTCGGTAAGGTCTAGCGTCATGATTGCACCGCCGCAAATCTTTCTGGCGTGTCTATCATGCACCCGTTATCACCCTTACCCATTAACCTGTTGTAGTTGGAGATTGACTTACATTTTATGAGTTTTACCTCTTCCACGGTAAAAACTGTATTTTTGAGGTATTCAGGCCCAAATCCGATAAACTTGAATCTATCCCCTGCTTTCATCTTACTTCCTCCTTTTAGCGTTTTGTGTTATACTTCCTTGCCCCTCTGTTGGATGTTAGCGCATCCACCGCATCTCCTGCGGAGCGTCAGGGGGGTTAAACATACCATTCTTTGCTTAATGATCTTATTTTACTTTCTATTACATCGCCACGCCAGCACTGTTCTAATGCTGATGGAGTTACCACGCGGCAAGAACCGTTTTTCCTTTCTGGGTATTCACCTCTATCGTCGCAATCAACGGTTAGCGTTGCAATCATTTTGTTTCCAGCCTCGTCGGTAATGTCAAACCAGAAGAACCCTTCTCCTGCTATCCCGTTTCTTTGGTATCCATGCTGATTAATTTTAAATTGTTTCATCTCCCTTCCTCCTTCTTTTCGGCCTCAAGCGGGGTTTGTTATTCCCCTGTATAGGTTTCGCACCAACCCCGCAATGCGTCAATATGCCTTGCATCCTCGCGTTGTTTCTGGGTGCCGTATGCCAACATAAAATAATCGAAGGCATCCATAATTTGCGAAACCTCGCGTTGTCCGAAGTTCTCGTATATACCTTTTTTGGATGCTTTAGCGATTAACCGTTTTTTGGCTTCATTACACGCTTTTAATACCTTCATCTCCCTCCCTCCTTTATTTTATAAACGCGATCAGATTTTCGATTAATGCCGGAATTTCAGATATGGGTATCTCGATGCTGCACCGGCCTGTGTCGCCTTTGCTCGTGGTAGGCTGTAGCGTGACTATTTTGCTCCCGCCGTGCATCTCGATACCTATACATTGAAAATATCCATTCCGGCCTATAAACTTTGTTGTTTCCGTTTTCCATCTTAGGTCTTTAATCATGGGTTTATTCTCCTTTCGGTTAACCTATTTGAATTGTCAATTTTTCATACTTGTTGCAGAAATATTTTGAATACCACGCCCGTATTTCATCAGTAAGACAAGTATCAATCTCGGTGCCTAAGTAGCGCATTTCTCCTGTTTCCTTATCCTCTGCAAATAGCCTAAAGTGTTTATTCATTTTCCTTCCTCCTTCTTTTCGGCCTTCTCAAGCATGGCCGTGATCGCCTTCCTGATTACCTCTGCCATTGACCAGCCCTTGTCTTTGGCGATTGCCTGGACTGCATTGTACATCGGTTGATCTAACTGAATTTGGGTGGCTATTTTACGCATTAGTGGCCCCCTTCGATGCGGGCGAGAAGGGCACGAACGGCGCCCCTTTCTGCTTCCCACCTTGTTAAATAGGCAGGGACTTTCCCATTAATCTGAGATATGTCTATTGCCTCCATTAGTGAATCTGACAATATTTTCAGTGCTTCAAGCATCTCCGGTGCAGACGCTATAAGACGGGCGTTGGCGTCTATCTCTTTCGCGTTTTCGTTAGTGGATGTTCCAAGATTTGCTATCGTTACCTCTCCCCGCACGATTCCATAGTGTTTGGGCGTTCCATCTTCGTTTGTCCCGTATTCGGCTATATGCCACGGCCCCGGTGTGTGTTGTGTTCCCATGTTGCCCTCCTTATTTGTTGTTGTGTTCATAATATGTAAGACACTCATATGGTAAATAGGTCGTGTAGCTCATCATGTTGCCGATGGGGAAACCTTCTTGTCCTATTCTTACGGCCCGGTCGTGAACTGCCTGAGCTTCTTTTTGCGTTTTGTACCCGCATGAAGATACCGGCGTTCCATCTTTCCGATATGTACGGTAAAACCATTTGATGTATTTGTTATACTTGGAAGTTTCCCGGACTATCTCAAAATAGATCGTGTTGCGGCTTTCTTTCATGGGTTGTTTCCCTCCTTATTATTTGTTGTTGTGTTCATCTACCGTAGTAAAATGATTGTGCATATCTTAAAACGTCTTTTTCTTCTTTGGATGTGAGGGGCATATCTTCCCAAGGTGTGAACCAGTCCTGATATTCTATTCTCGCCGTTTCCGGCTCGTCATATTCCCCAAGGTCGCCAACAATGCGGACGGCAGGCCCCCCAGTGCAAAGCAAAATCATATATTCTGTGGCCTCTGTCTTTTCGCCAGGGCTGTGCCAGTCAGAGCGTACCTGAACGCTCAACGGGTCTTCCTCAATCTCCATTCTTGCCTTGTCTATTGCCTCATAGTTGTCGTTCTCTTCGGCCTTGTCCAGAGCTTCCACCATTTCCCTGATACTTTCAAGCTGTGCTTTGGCCTGATTTCTTGCCCTTTCCTTTTCTTCATCGTTTGTTTTCATCGTATGGCCTCCTTTGTGGCATATGTTGTGTATCTCATATATCAATCATATCACACCATATAATGATGTCAAGGATTATTTTCATTTTTTTTCATTCTCATGTACGATTTTCTGTAAGCAACGGAAATAACAGGGATATTTCAATTAATTATGTAAACTATGGCTTGTATCAATGCTCCGCACCATATCAACCGCCATTAA